>CALGGD010000398.1 GCA_937916185.1 uncultured Oxalobacter sp.
TATCAGGGGGTTACGGGAATCGCCTCCATCGAGCTGGATGATACCCAGGTCGGCGGGGAGCGCCTTGCATCTTCCGAGGAGAATCCGACAAAGATCCGGATGCGGCCGGGACTGCTGGATGAACTCCAGATGCGGGGGCTGGCGATCCTGAAGGAGGTCCAGGTCATCACGTCCGGCCTGGCGACCATCATCGATGACAAGAACAGCAAGGAGATTGTGACGACGGTTCAGCATATCAAGAAGGCGGCGGAAGGCTGGTCCCGCATTCCAGGTATTGTTGACCCAGGAGTCAAGGAATTTTCTGCCGCTGTCCATGACGGCCATCAGATGTTCATCACGATGAACCAGCTTTCGGAAGACCTCAAGGGGCTGACCAAGAAAGCCAATGCGCTGATGAACAAGGGGATGGAGAGCGATGCGATGCCGAAACTCGAGGCATTGGCTTCTGATGCCCGCCAGACCATGCGCAACATCAACAGCCTGCTTGAACAGTATAAACAACGTCCGTCCGGTGTCCTTTTCGGCGCCCGTGGACCAGCGCCTGGCCCTGGTGAAAAAGGCTTCACTGGACGGTAGAGGCAACCGATAGGAAGAACAAGATGATGAAGAAACTCAGATACGGTTTGATTTCAGCATTGGCTGCCTGCCTGCTGTCCGCCTGTTCCCTGATGGATTCCCGGCCACCATCAACGCTCTATGACCTGGGGCCGTTGCAGCTTGAAGCCATGGGACAGTTGCCAAAGGGCATGCCCAACATCACAACGAAAGTTTATGTGCCTGACTGGATGGACGACAGCCTGATGGTTTACCGGTTGGATTATGTGAACAGCCAGCAGGTCCGTTTCTATACGGAAAGCAGCTGGGCATCGTCCCCATCCAAGCTTTTCAGAAGCCGGATGGATTCTTACCTGATGGCGATCGGCAACCGTTCGGCAAGCACCCTTGAAACGGATGCCCTGAACCTCAAGATTGTCTTTGAGGATTTCAGCCAGCATTTCACCGATGAGCATACCTGTATCGGGCGTGTCGCCATCCGGGCGTCCCTGTACAAGGGGCAGGAACTCCTGGCGCAGCAGCGTTTCATTTCGGAAGAACCGGCTGATTCCGCTGATGCGGCTGGCGGCACCAAGGCGCTTTCCAAGGCTTCTGATGCGGTGATTGCCAATATCATGAACTGGGTTGCCATCAAGGGTGGGCATTGAGATTAGCGGAAAGGGGAAGTATGAGCCAGGCAGGGACATTTTTCATATCAGGGGCAGCGGGCCATCTCGAATGCCTGATGGAGCTGCCAGAAGGGAAACCGGTGGGTATCGCCCTGATTGCCCATCCGCATCCGCTTTATGGTGGCGATATGCACAGCAAGGTTGTCCAGACGATGGCAAGGGCTTTCAATGCGTTGGGCTATATCGCGGTGCGCATGAACTGCCGGGGTGTCGGGATGTCAGAAGGTGTCCATGACCAGGGCAGGGGAGAGGCGGAAGACATGGGGCTGTTGCTTGAAAGGATGCAGGCGGATTACCCGGGCCTGCCGGTTGTATTGGGCGGCTATTCTTTCGGCACCTATGTCCAGTCGCTGCTTTGTGAAAGCCTGGGTAAGGCTGGCAGGCTCCAGCCCCGTATCGTGCTGGTCAGTACGACTGCCGGGATGTGGACAACGGATACCGTTCCTGCTGATACGGTGTTGATCCATGGTGACCTTGACGGGATGGTGCCGCTCACCAGCCTGCTGGCCTGGGCACGTCCGCAGGGGCTGACGGTCAACGTGGTCACCGGTGCAGACCATTTCTATAACCGCAGGCTGCTGCCGGTCCGTGACATCATCACAACGCAGTTCCGGCAACATTGACAGGAGGACAGGGAGTATTCCATGACTATGCAATCAAGTTTGGGTGGCAGCTGTTTTCTCGGTGATACCGATCCGATCCCTTATCCGTGCGAGTTCCCGATCAAGATCATGGGGCTCAGGCAGGATGGCTTTGCCGAGGTCATCGTCGAGATTGTCAGCCGCCATGATGGGAAATTCAATCCGGCAGGACTCCAGATGCGCCCATCTGCCAAAGGCAAATACCTGTCTTTCACGGCGGTTGTCAATGCAGTCAGCCGAGCCCAGCTTGACAACATCTATCGGGAACTCACCGCGCATCCGATGGTCAAGATTGTCATCTGATGCCTTGATGCCCGGGAGCCGGTGATGGATGCGGTGACTGTCCGCCAGCTTGGAAGACTGCCCTATCAGACTGTGTATGACAGGATGCGGGGGTTCACCCGGGTGCGTACCGTGCAGACTCCCGATGAAATCTGGCTGGTCGAGCATCCGCCTGTCTTTACCTTGGGCAAGGGCGGTGATCCTGCCAATATCCTCGATGCCGGTCAGGTTCCCGAGGTCAGGACCGACCGGGGCGGGGATGTCACATACCATGGCCCCGGGCAGGCGGTGGTTTACCTGCTGATGGATTTGCGCAGACGGTTCAACCGGCTTTGGGTTCAGGCGTTTGTCGCCGGACTGGAGGCGGCTGTCCTGCAGGTGCTGGCACAGCATCAGATACAGGGGGAACGCCATCCAGGGGCGCCCGGCATCTATGTCCCGGCCCGTCAGGGGGCGAAGATTGCGGCATTGGGGCTCAAGGTTGACCGGAAGGGATGTGCCTATCATGGACTTGCCCTCAATGTGGCGATGGACCTTGCGCCGTTCAGCCAGATCAATCCCTGTGGTTATCCTGGGTTGGCTGTCACGGATATGAGAACCGAAGGTGCTGACTGTTCAGTCCATGACATCCAGTCAGAACTGGTTCAGGCACTTGCCCGTCAGATTGGTTTCACTGTCAGGGAGGGGCGGTCATGACGGGTCTGGTTCCCGAAAAGCCTGTCACCCTGTATCCACGGCAGAAAGGGGCGGAGAAAACAGGCTGTCTCCCGATACTGGTCACGGAACCTGCTGGAAAATTGCCGAAACCGCCATGGCTTCGGGTCAAGGCGGGCAGCCCGGTCTCCTATTTCCATCAGGTCAGGGGACTGCTCACGGACAGCGGGCTTATTACGGTCTGTGATGAAGCGGCCTGTCCCAACAAGGGTGAATGTTATGGCAGTGGTACAGCATCATTCATGATTCTGGGGGACCGGTGTACCCGGCGGTGCCCTTTCTGTGATGTCGCCCACGGCATTCCGCTGCCGCCTGACAGCCGGGAACCCAAGGCGTTGGCGGAAACCGTTGTCCGGCTCAACCTGTCGCATGTCGTCATCACCTCAGTCAACCGCGATGACCTGCCCGATGGGGGTGCCGGTCATTTCATCGCCTGCCAACAGGCAATCCGGGCGCGGTCTCCCACCACCCGGATTGAGGTGCTGACCCCGGACTTCCGCCGGAAAATGGCGCTGGCACTGGACTGTTTTGCCGGGAATCCACCCGATGTCTTCAACCATAACCTTGAGACGGTACCACGGCTTTATCCGGCCTGCCGCCCGGGTGCTGATTACCAGG
>CALGGD010000399.1 GCA_937916185.1 uncultured Oxalobacter sp.
TTATTGGACTGAGACGGGCAGTTTTGTCTTGCGGGAAGGCTGATGTGTGGAAATCAGCCTTCCTGCTGGTTGCGTCTGGCGATTTCTTCGCGGATTTTATTGGTGTTCGGGCCGAACCAGATGGAGAAGGCGGCAATCACGAAAACAACTGCACAGGCCTGCATCACCGTGTTTGTCGCCAGCATGATGCTCTGCTGGGTGGTCAGCCGGTCAATGATGCCTCGTGCCACCTCAGGGTCGATGCCTGAGCGGATCAGTCCATTGAAATATTCCCCATAACTGTCCAGCAGGTAAGAAAGCTGTTCGTGTTTGTAATTTGTCTGGTTTTCCCAGTAAGTGTTGATGATGGATGTGGCGAAAGCCCCTGTCAGTGAACGGCAGAAATTAATCAGGCCTGCAGCGGAATCCATCTCCTCCGGCAGGACACTCATCATCGACTGGGTGGAAATCGGCACAAAGACGAACGGCAGTCCAAGCCCCATCATGAACAGGGGGATGGCGGCGATCCAGTAATCCACATCTGTATCCATGAAACTCCGGAGATAGGTGATCAATCCCATCCAGAGGATGCCGCAGAAGATCAGCTTGCGGCAGTCCTTTGTCCCTGACAGTCTGGCGGCAATGGTGGCGACTGTCAAAGCAGCAAGTCCTTGGACGCAGGTTGTCCTGCCAGCCCATGTCGAGGTGAAGTTCATGCAGGTCTGCAGCCAGAGCGGTGTTGTCACATTGATGCCGAAGAAAGCGCCAAACATCAGGCACATTGATAGCGTGCTTGTCCAGAAACCGCTGTGCCGGAACACCTTGAGGTCCACCACAGGATTGGGTTCTGTCAATTCCCAGATCAGGAATGCCGCAAAGCCGATGGCGGCGATGATTGCCAGGGTGATGATGTAATTCGATTCAAACCAGTCATGGTCTTTGCCTTCATCCAGCATGATCTGCAATGCGGCAACCCAGATGACCAGCAGCACGACGACTGCGATCACGATAATTGCTGTTGTACTCATATTGTTATTTACAGTTTAATGATTTTCTGTTCAACGCTTATTTTTGTGCAAAGTTACGAAGAAAAGACGGA
>CALGGD010000400.1 GCA_937916185.1 uncultured Oxalobacter sp.
AGACGGTCAAGCGGCACATAGCCAGCCACTTTCCGAAGCTCCTTGGATGCCGGATAAGTCAGGATGCCTGAGAAAGAGATGTAGAATCCCATGTCCAACGAAGCCCTTGCCGTCGCCAGGTCTTCATTGAAGCAGTGCATGACACCCGCACAGCCACCCTTGCCAACACCCGCCCCTTCTTCCTGAAGGATCCTGATGGTGTCTTCCGCAGCATTGCGGGTATGGATGACCAAGGGTTTGCCACAGATCCTTGAGGCGCGGATCTGCGTCCTGAAACGGTCCATCTGCCATTTCTGCTTGGGTTTCCCCCGGTAGTAATCCAAGCCAGTCTCTCCGATTGCAACAACTTTCGGATGCTGTGCCAATGCAATGATCCGCTCAACGGTCGGTTCTTCAACGCCTTGGGGATTCGGGTGCACGCCCACCGTCGCATGGATGTTCGGTTTCCTTTCCGCCAGTTTCAGTGCCTGGGGAAAATCTTCAAGACTGATACAGACACACAGGGCTTGGGATACCTGGTTGTCTTCCATCCTTTCAAGGATTTCTTCCTGCCGTTTTGCCAGGTCACGCAGATGCAGATGGCAATGGGAATCAATGTACATCTTGTTTTCCATCTGTGGAATAAAAAAGTTATTTTACCGAAATTGACTGGCTCAACCGGAAAATATTTTGAGGTAATCCATCAGCATGTCTTCCAGGACCAGTCTGGGCACCAATGGATGTTCTGCGGTTTTCCGCCTGTCCGCCATCTGCTTGACCACCGCCATCAACCGATGCAGGTCTGCCTTGGCTGCCAGCTGCATGATGGTCTGTTGATGCCGTGGATGATACCGGATGGTATCCGCCTGACGCTGGGACACCAGGTCATAGAGCCAACGCTGCATCCAGATGATGGACTGCCGTACCGGCACTTTCTGAAGCTGTTCAGCGGTTTTCAGAAGTGTCACAAGACGGGGAGCTGAGAGGCTTTCCAAAAGCAAGGCATGTTCTTTGGCATTCAGATTGGTTTCCGAAGCTTCCAATGCCGCCAATGGTGCTCCGCCCTGTTCTGCAAGCCAGATTTCCGCATCTTTGACCTGATGCTGTCCCAGCCATGCCAAAGCTTCTGCCTTGTCAGGCAATGGAAATGCCAGTTTCCCGCACCGGGACAGGATGGTCGGCAGCAATGCGCCCAGCTGGTTGGACACCAGCAGGAAAAATGTCTGCGCTGGCGGTTCCTCCAGCATTTTCAGCAATGCGTTGGAAGCTTCGACTGTCATCGTTTCAACCGGATAGATCAAGATAATCCGGAATCCGCCTCGATGGGTTGTGATGTTGACAAAATCATGCAGCTGACGGATGGCGTTTATGGGGATTTTCTTGGAAGCCTGTTTTGTTTTCTTACCGGCAGTTTCTTCCCCTGTATCGCCATCAGCGCCACCGCTGTCTGATTCACCGTCCAACGCATCCGGTGTCAACCGCTGGTAATCTGGATGGGAACCTTGGTCAAACCATCGGCATGAACTGCATCCGCCACAAGCAGGTTCCTCTCCCTGACGATTTTCACAGAGCAGGGTTTGCGCCCATATTTCAGCAAAATCTGCAATGCCAGTACCCTCTGGACCATGGAAAATCAGCGCATGTGGCAGGGATTTCCCCATCTTCTGGAGGCGTTGCCAATTCTTCTGATGCCAAGGATAAAGCTGTTTTTCCATCTTGGTTGCCGTGATGATTTTCAGAATCAATGCTATGTATCAATCATTGATTGGATGATATCAGCAATCTGGCTTTGGATGGCGGCAATGGTCTGTGAACTGTCAATGACCCTGAACCGTTCTGGATAGGTTTCAGCACGTTTCAGGTAACCTGCCTGCACCCGCAGGAAAAAATCGCTTTTTTCCTGTTCAAACTTATCAGGTTCATGTGTTCTTGAGCGACGTTCTTCTGCTATCTTGGCAGGCAGGTCGAACAGCAGTGTCAGATCAGGTTGCACTTCACCGAGAACCCATGTTTCCAACTGCTCCAGTTTTTCCCAGGAAAACTGTTTGCCAGCTCCTTGATAAGCGAATGACGCATCGGCAAAACGGTCGGATATCACCCAGATGCCCTGACGCAGGGCTGGCAGGATTTTCTGTTCAAGATGTTCCTGCCTTGCGGCAAACATCAGCAACGCTTCTGTCGCAACAGACATTTCCTGATGCAGCAGGATGTCACGCAGCTGTTCGCCCAAAGGGGTTCCACCAGGTTCACGGGTGATGATGTGTTCAATCCCCGCCTGCTTGAGCATCCCAGAGACAAACTGGATATGCGTGGACTTACCCGCACCATCAATGCCCTCAAATGTAATGAATCTGCCTTTTTTCATCACTTGTTAGAAATCTAAATATTATTCACGCAAATAGAATAATGAGAACACAGCACCATAATCAAAGAAACCTTTAGGTGTTATACGGATACTGTCATTATCTTTTGTAACAAGTCCTTCGCTTAAACAAAAGTCCATTTCCTGTTGAAAATATTTTTCAGCATCCGTTCCTATAATGTTGGATGCTGTTTTTAAAGAAAAACCACCATAATATGCTGATATGGCAATGTATTTATTCAATAACTCTATAGAGGGTAACCTGTAAAAGGTCTCACTCTCATAACTTGCTCCAGATAAATCAATGGACTGCGATGGGTAGTTCTTGTACTTATTGTAACAGATGCCCAAAGCATTCATACTCTGTGCAGAGATGCCAAATCCTCTATATGGACTACATGCCAACATTCGATGACGCAGATAGGAGGATAACCCTAAATCGTCCTTTTCAGATGAAAATGTGTTTTGACCGAATTTGGCATCATATCCAAGACCTGTCAGCGCAACATAATACATGGCATATGCCTGATAACGTTCTTCCTTGGTCTTGGATATGGCATACCGAAGCATATTCGGTCTTAGCTCATACAGGGTGATTTGCTCTGGGCTCAATTGCCTCAAGAGCTGGATATCTTTTATAACAGTATCAACTGTCTGACCGTCTAGACCATACATCAGATCAAGATTGATTTTCTGGATTCCGACCTTCTTGGCTTCTTCCATGATAGCAAGCATCCTGTCAACATCAGAATCCTTCCTGCCATGCCTCGTAAGAATTTTCCTATCGGAAGTCTGTATGCCTAGTGACAGACGTTTTATTCCGGCATCTGCAATCTTTCTCAGTTTTTCCTGTGTAACTGTCTGGAAGGTTCCTTCGATACTTGGCTCAAAATCATCCGTCTGGCTTGTCCTTTCAAGCACGTTCCAATAGATATCCAATAAACGGCTGAAGCTGACTTCAGTCAGAGAGGTCGGTGTCCCTCCACCGATATCAAAGCCATTCAAGATTATGTTTGGATGGTTTTCCAAGAACCTATCTATGTCACCTTGCAAAGTTGTCAGATATCTCCTTTGTGCTGCTTCTGAAGGACATATCATCCTGGTGTATTCACAGAATGAACAAAGCTGCCTGCAGAATGGGATATGCAGGTAAAAGGATAAAACCTCATCTTCGCAAAAAGGCAGACTGCCGATTGTCTGATATCGGATCCAATCTGTTGGACTTAAAGGATAGGAAGTGTTCAGTCTTATATCATGAATCCTTCCGTTGTACAGTTCCTCAATGCGCTTCATGCTCAGATGATGATATTGTCTTGCTGGAAACCTTGCCTGAGATATTCACCATCATAGACAAGGGAAGATTCACAATATGCAGGATTCATATTGTTCCGCATATAGATTTCAAGTATTTTCAAGTCTTTATTGTATAAGTAATTGCTGCATTTGCAGTCAGCATCCCTACTCATGGATTTTATGAAATAGACATGTGGAATTGAATCAATCTTAATGGCATCAAAATCCACATAATGCGTTTTGCAATAATCATTAATCGGCATAAGGGAAACAAACCCTATACGGGGAATATCCAGACCAAGGGCAAAGTCCAGCATATTTTTCACCTCCGCTGGAGAATCAATATACCCTTTTATCAGATTGCAACTTATGTTCAGTTTCTGTTTATCGATACCAGTTAGACTAAAGGCTTCATCCGATATTTTTGTTCCATATAATGCTGACAGGCTTTGCAAATCATAATGATGCAACGACATGGAAATGCTGTTCCAACGGGGATGGCGCATCAGTTCTTGTGACTGGGAAAGCAGTCCATTTGTGTTCAGATGGACATGAATATGCTGAAATTCCTTTTCGTCGCATTTTTCGAGAATGGTTTCAACCCGTTTTGACACGACAGAGGGTTCTCCACCCGTAATGTTCAGTCTGTTTACAAAGATGTTCTTGTCTTGAAGTTCTCGAATGACGGCAAAGAGTTTATCAATATTAAATGATGAAGATAGATTTCTGCTGCCAGCGTTTGAACAGAATAAGCAATTGGCATTACAGCTATTCGTCACCTTGACAAAGAGATTCACTGAAGGAATGACCGGCTGGGCAGTTCCTCCCATCAACCGGCAACCATAACGTTTGAGTTGGATTGGTTTTCTTAGAATTGACATTTATTTTGATTTTTTGTTTTCAATCCAACTTCTTATTGTTGCAATATATGCTTCTTTCTCTTTTTTGCTATCAAATTCCATACGGGTACCGAAAATTCCCCAATGGTGTTTATATTCTCTAAACACCGAACATTCTATGTTATTCATCGGAATATAAACAGCGTAAGTGGAAACTGCAAAAGGATCATAACCATACAATTCATTAACATTGTACACATAGTGTGCATAGTTTCCATTTTGACATTCTGCTTTTAACATGGACTTAATAAGCTCAAATTCTTCATACTCAGGACAATACTCTAGTATTAAATCAGAATATCTTTCAGATCCCCCATGGCATACATTCACATTATATTTGTGCCAATCCACATAAAAAGAATCATTAAAAAAAGAGTCAACGCCACGCTCACGATCCGTAAACATAAATCTTTCTAAAAGTACATCACTCAGATGACCATCTTCAATTATTCTATCCCAAATATTATTTATCCATTTCTCAAATATTTCTAAAGGATATCCACGATAAAAACCAGAACAAATTCCCACATCACCTATACTATTGGTAGAATCTTCAATATTGAATGTTTTCTTTTTATGAATCACATTCATTAGATCTACCAAAAGTTCACTAGAATTATTATACCTTTTGATTCCATTCAGATTCTTAACCAAAGTTATTAGCTTTGATTTTGCTCTTCTGCTATCTATTGCATCCAAATCTGAAGGATATTCTTCATCTTTAGTTTTGTTAATAATGGATTCTAGTTTCTTAATATTAAGTCGATTTTCTTCAAAAAAGTTGCTTGATTCTTTATTTAATATCTGTTCTAACATAAAACAGGATTCCCTGCTTATAGTCCCTCTTTTTCTGTATTCTTCAATCGCTCTTCTATAATCTTTTCGTAATAGATTAATGTCGGTGTATTTATTATTTTTGTTCATTAATATGATATTATCTATCAACACTCGAGCCTCATTATATCCGACCAATCTTCCTTGTTTACTTATACTTATCTGTGGAAGACATAAATCATTATCTGATATACCTTCTCTAGAAAGAATAATTTGAAAAGATTTAGGAAGACAAATATTCTTGACCGAGATGGCATCCTTGAATAACGGGGCAATATCCTCATCCTTAAAACCAGCGATGCCACA
>CALGGD010000401.1 GCA_937916185.1 uncultured Oxalobacter sp.
CTCAAATGTCTTCGTGTAAATCATGGTGCAAAAATACGAAACTGTTTCCAATAATTATTCGTACATTTGTAGGCTATGGAACAATTCATCGTATCTGCCCGAAAATACCGTCCCAAACGTTTCCAGGATCTCGTTGGGCAGACCCATGTCGTCCGTGCGCTGGGCAATGCGCTGGAAAGCGGGCGGATCCATCATGCCTATCTGTTCACCGGCACACGGGGAGTCGGCAAGACGACCCTGTCAAGGATCCTTGCCAAGTGCCTGAACTGCGAACGGGGCGTCTCGGCGGATCCCTGTGGACAGTGCGAAGCCTGTCAGGCGATTGATGCCGACCGTTTTGTGGATTACATCGAGCTGGATGCGGCATCCAACCGGGGCGTCAATGACATGCAGCAGCTCTTGGAGCAGGCGGCTTATGCACCGACAGCCGCCCGCTACAAAGTCTATATGGTCGATGAAGTGCATATGCTGTCGAACCAGGCATTCAATGCGATGCTCAAGACGCTGGAAGAACCGCCTGACTATGTCAAGTTCATCCTCGCGACAACCGACCCCCAGAAAATCCCTGTCACGGTGCTGTCCCGGTGCCTGCAGTTCAACCTGAAACAGATGCCGGAAGATGCCATCGTCTCCCATCTGTCCCATATCCTGGATGAAGAATCCATCCGTTATGAACTGCCCGCTTTGCGCCAGCTCGCGCATGGGGCGCAGGGATCGATGCGTGATGCATTGTCATTGACCGACCAGGCGATCGCTTATGCGGCGGGGGACATCACGGCGGAAGCAGTCCAGGATATGCTCGGTTCGCTGGACCAGACGTACCTGCTGCGCCTGTTGGCATGCCTGTCGTCAAAGGATGGCGCCGGTATGCTGGCGGTTGCCGATGAGATGGCGTCCCGGGGGCTGTCATACCAGGTGGCACTGCAGGAACTTTCGACCCTGTTCAGCCGTATCGCCATCATCCAGTGCGTCCCTGCCTACCTGTCCGGGGAGGATGCGCAGGCAGGGCTGCTGGGGCAGTACGCACAGCAGTTCACCCCGGAAGAAGTCCAACTCTATTACGGCATCACCATCCACGGCCTGCAGGAAATCGGGCTGGCGCCGGACGAATACGCCGGTTTCACCATGACACTGCTGCGGATGCTGGCGTTCGCCCCATCCCCATCATCGGCGGCACAGGGAGGAAGTCAGCCGTCACCCGGGCCAAGGATGGTCAGGTCACCGGTGCCGGCCAGGGGGAAGCCGGCACAGCCCGCAGAGCCAAGGGCTATGGCATCTGCGCCGGGCGGTCAGGGACAGCCATCAGCGGAACCGGCGGTGAAGCCGTCGATGAAAAAGCG
>CALGGD010000402.1 GCA_937916185.1 uncultured Oxalobacter sp.
ATATCAATCCCGATAACATCCGCGACCGTCACGGCATCCAGCCAGTCCTGCCTGGCAGAACAATACTGGCCGTCATCATCGTCTTCCCAGTTTTTCATGAAAAGCCCGATGACATCATACCCCTGCTGTTTCAGCAGCCAGGCAGCCACCGATGAGTCAACACCGCCAGACAGGCCGACGACAACCGTTTTCTTAGCCAACCCTATTCCTTTCCAACAATCCGTGTGGATAAAAGCGACAAGGGACAACGGATCCCCCGCCGATACGCCTCAATTGTCTCCAATACCAGATGGCTGCGGTGACGGCCCCTGCATGCCAGGACCTCCTCATAAGTCATCCAGTGGGTGCGGATGATGTCTGGATCCAACGCGGCATCCGTCTGCGCGATGAACGCCGCCTCAAAGGTGAACCGCAGGAACGCCCGGGAACCCCCGCCATCCCGCATATCCCGCATATCCTCCAGCAGATTGACCGCGACCAACGCCACCGGCTCAACCCGGCAGGCCGTCTCCTCCATCGCCTCCCGCACCGCACCTGATTCAAGTGCCTCTCCCGGCTCCAGATGCCCTGCCGGCTGATTCAGGCGGACACCGGCCTCCGTATCCTCCTCCACCAACAGGTAACGTCCGTTTTTCTCAACAATACAGGCAACGGTGATTTCTGGTTTCAGCATGGCGGGCAATGACAGGATAAAGTCCTATTTTATCGCATTGCCCCTGTCCATAGGCATCCTGACGGCCCTTCCAGACAGCGGGGCAAGTGGTCAAAATACCAATGAATGGGAAAGATTTTGTTTTTTTTGCTTTCTTTCCCCAAAAATTGTGTATCATTGGGAGCCTTCTATCGAGACAAAGGGTTGTGGCAGATTCCGCTGATTTCCCGGTTCCTGTCAAAAATTTCCATCATCTGGATTTCTGTACGCTTTTGCTGATTTATAATAGGGACGATGACTGCATATGCTGTGCATGATTCCCATTCTGTAAACAGGAGAGATTGACAATGCAACGGATTATGTTACGTGGGAAAATCCATCGTGCGACTGTTACCCAGTGTGACCTTGCTTACGAAGGTTCCTGCGCAATTGATGAGGATCTTCTCGATGCCGCCGGTATGATGGCCTATGAGAAGATTGACATCTGGAATGTCAATAACGGTGAGCGTTTCTCGACTTACATCATTCCTGGGAAAAGGGGCAGTGGCATCATTTCCCTGAACGGCGCCGCAGCCCGATGCGTCCATCTGGGCGACCTGGTCATCATTGCGACTTTCGGTCTGATGGAAGAGGATGAGGCCCGTGCCTTCCGTCCAAAAGTTGTCCTGGTTGATGAGAAAAACCGGATAACCGCTGTCAAGAACTGAACAGGGCAGGATTTCCCAAACGGCAAAAGGGCAGGTTCTTCCTGCCCTTTCTGTTTCATCAGCCAACCGGCTTACAGCGTCAGCGGTGCATTGAGCGCCTCCAGCTCCCCAATGGTGTTGACGTTATGCCATTCCCCCCGGTAGATTTCGCCTCCGACCTGTCCCCTGGCGATATATTCGCGGAGAATCGCGCCAAGGGAAACCTTCTCACCAGGCTTGACGGCATCAAACATGGACATCCGATAGACACCGATGCCGGAAAACGTCCATTTCGGCTCCCCTTCATTCCGGACGGTAAAAGCGTTCAGCGCGAAATCCCCCTGTGGGTGGAAATCCGGATTCTTGACAAGGTACAGCCATGCGACATCACGTTCCGCCAGGTCATGCGGTTTTCCCCAGACATCATTGTCTTCCAGGACCGTCCCCACATCCCTGAAATCGAAATAGGGGCAATAGACATCCCCGGCGACAGCCACAAACGGCCCTTCCCCCAAAAGTCCCCTCGCATAGGCGATGCCGCCTGCCGTCTCAAGCGCTGAACCGGGCTGTTCCCTGGAATAGGAAAGCCGCGCACCATACCGGGAGCCATCCCCCAGCGCCTCCTCGATCATCCCTCCCAGATGGGCATGGTTGATGACAATTTCCGTAATGCCCGCCCGTACCAGATTCAGGATATGCCAGACAATCAACGGACGTCCCCGCACCTTCAGCAGCGGCTTGGGACAGCTGTCTGTCAATGGGCGCATCCTGTTGCCACGCCCTGCGGCGAATATCATGGCTTTCATAATCCTTCCTTATGCCCCCTCAGTCTAAAAAGAATAGGCCGCACCGGGTTTGATATCCTGCAGCTCATCCAACAGGTTGGCCAGCGGCGCCAGTTCACTGTAACGGTGTGCCGTCTTGCTGGCATATTTCATGACCAGGGGAATGTCCTTCAGATAATTCTCCTTGCCATCACGGTGATACAACCTGGCAAAGATGCCCAATACTTTCAGATGCCGCTGCACGCCCATGAATTCAAAATCACGGTAGAACTGGTCGATATCCGGATTGACCGGCAGGCCGACCCTGCGCGCCTTCTCCCAATAACGGATGACCCAGTCCAAGACCTTCGCTTCCTCCCATTCCACATAAGCGTCTTTCAACAGGGAAACCAAGTCATAAGTGACAGGACCATAGAGTGCATCCTGGAAATCCAAGATGCCCGGATTGCCGTTTTCCAGGTACATCAGGTTCCTGGAATGGTAATCCCGATGGACAAACACCTGCGGCTGCGCCAGGTTGTTCGCCAGCAGGACATCGAATGTCCGGTCAAGGACTGCCTGTATTGCCGGGGTGATTTCCTTCCCCAGGTGCCTGGTTATGTACCATTCAGGAAACAGTTTCAGTTCACGGAGCAAAGCCTCACGGTCATATTCCGGCAAAGCGCCAGGACGGCTGACCATCTGGATACGGACCAACGCATGCAATGCCTCCCGGTAAAGCCGGTCGGCATTGTCCTCCGTCAACGCTGCCAGATACGTCCGGCTCCCCAGGTCAGACAACAGGAGGAAACCCTCCTTGAGATTCCTTGCCAGGATTTCAGGAACTGCAACACCGCTTTCCTTGAACAGTCCATCGACATGGATGAAAGGTTCAATCCTTTCCTTGTCCGGCGGTGCATCCATGACAATATAGGAATCCCCGGTGGAATCGACACGGAAATACCGGCGGAAGCTGGCATCAGAAGACGCCGGACGGATGGAAGAAAGGTCAAGGTTGAATCCTGACAGCCCCTGAAGCCATGGCAGGAGCAGAGACAGCCGGGAATCCGTTGAAATATTCGGTACAGTTGTTGACATAGCAAACAATTCTTTACATTATCGGTTTAAACTTCCCATATAATAAGCGATTCCTGCTGAATTTATTGCTGTTATACCGTCTGTCATTTTTTCATGAGCCGTTTTTTTGCATCTTTCAGGACCAGTGTCTTATTTTCGCTGATTGCAGTGCTGTACACCGCTGTACCTGCATCCGCCGCACTGACAGACCTGCAGAATGACGGAAAGACCAGGCCTGTCCGTGTCGAGAACAAGAATGCACCGACGATTCTCCGTGCAGAACAGCTGTCTGGCAGGCAGTCCCGTGACATGTACATGGACTATGATGTCGAGGTCGAGCGTGACCAGACAATCATCACCGGCGACCATGGCATCCTGCACAATGAGGAGAATGAGGCGGAAATGGTCGGCAACGTGTTCATCCAGCGTTTCGGGGACCAGTTCGCCGCCAAGCAGGGCAACCT
>CALGGD010000403.1 GCA_937916185.1 uncultured Oxalobacter sp.
GGTTTACCGGTAAACCGGAAGTGATTGGCAAAGGCGGAAATGGCAACGTTTTCGCCTTTTTCATAGCATGGACATGATGGAAAAATTCAGTGGACTTGACCTGCTTTCCTCGGCAGTCATCATCCTGGACAGGGCAGGACAGATCCAATATGCCAATTCTGCCGCAGAAGATATGCTTGAGCTTTCGCTGAAAGTGCTGCGGACGCATACGCTTCAGCAGGTTTTCCTGAACAGTGAGGTTCTTGAGGCTGTCTGCCATGAAGTCCTTGTGCATGAGACGGTGGAGATCAGGCAGGATATTGTCCTGCATAGGCCAGCGGCTAAACCGCTGGCAGTCCATGCGGTTGTCAAGACCATTGATACACCTTTCAATGGCATCCTCATCGAGATGCGTGGCAATGTCCAGCGTATCCGGCAGGACAGGGAAAACCGTCTTGTCAACCAGAATCAGGCGAATATGGAAATGATCCGCAACCTTGCCCATGAGATCAAGAATCCATTGGGCGGGATTAAAGGGGCGGCCCAACTGCTTGAGCTGGAAGTCCCAAAGGAGCATCTGGAAGAGCTTAGGGAATATACACAGGTCATCATCAAGGAGACCGAGCGCCTTCAGAAACTGGTTGACCGGATGCTGATTCCCCATAAACGCGCCCATATTGTCAATGACATCAATATTCACGAGGTCACTGAACGGGTCCGGAGTATTGTCTTGGCGGAATTTCCCGAAGGCCTTCAGATAAAACGTGATTATGACCTGTCGTTGCCAGAGGTTACCGGGAACAAAGAACAGCTTATCCAGGCTGTGCTGAATATTGCCGAGAATGCCGCCCATGCACTGCGTCCTCAGATGCAGGATGGTAAGGCGGAACTGGTTTTCAGGACCCGTGTCTCAAGAAGGGTCACCATTGCCGGGATCCATTACAAGCTGGCGCTGAACCTGTACATCATCGATAACGGTCCTGGCATACCATCCGATATGATAGAGACCATCTTCTTCCCCTTGGTTTCAGGCAAGGAAGGCGGTAGTGGTCTGGGATTGGCATTGTCCCAGACGCTGATTCAGAAGCATGGCGGACTGATTGAGTGTGACAGTGTTCCCGGCAGGACAGAATTACTGATACGCCTGCCATTGAAAAAGGTATAGGCAACATAAAACCTGAAACATTGCGATTGGAAAAAATTATGGAACCGGTCTGGATTGTTGATGACGATGAGTCGATACGTTGGGTGCTGGAACGGGCGCTTTCCCGGGAAAACATTCCGTTGAGGACATTCTGCAGTGCGGATGAGGTGCTGGCGGCTTTTGAGACAGGCCGGCCGCAGGTGCTTCTGTCAGATATCCGGATGCCTGGCACATCAGGCCTGACACTGCTGGAGCAGGCCAAACAGCGTTTCCCAAGTATGCCGATTATTGTCATGACTGCGTTTTCAGACCTTGATTCTGCGGTATCGGCGTTCCAGGGAGGGGCCTTCGAGTATCTGGCGAAACCATTTGACCTGAGTGAAGCGGTTGACCTTGTCAAAAGGGCAATCAAAGAAAGCGGAGTCAAGGCGGAAAAAGAAAACCCGGTTTCCCGGATGCCGGATATCATTGGCCAGGCGCCCGCCATGCAAAGCATCTTCCGTGCAATCGGTAAACTTTCAAATTCCAATGCAACGGTTCTGGTCACAGGCGAATCGGGTTCTGGTAAGGAATTGGTTGCGCGTGCGTTGCATCGGAACAGCCCCCGTGCCACGCGGCCATTCATTGCCCTTAATGTTGCGGCAATCCCGAAAGACCTGATGGAATCGGAACTGTTCGGGCATGAGAAAGGGGCGTTTACCGGTGCACAGGCTATGCGCCGGGGGCGTTTTGAACAGGCGGAAGGCGGGACGCTGTTCCTTGATGAGATCGGTGATATGCCTGTTGAAATGCAGACACGGCTTCTCAGGGTGCTTTCTGATGGTCATTTTTACCGGGTTGGAGGCAACCAATCCATCAAGGCAGATGTCCGGGTCATTGCGGCAACACATCAGAATCTGGAGAAACTGGTTCAGGAAGGAACCTTCCGTGAAGACCTTTTCCATCGCCTGAACGTTATCCGGTTACGATTGCCGCCATTGAGAGAACGCACAGAAGACATCCCGGTTCTTGCCCGCCATTTCCTCAAGCAGAGCGCCGAGCAGATGGGGGTCGAACCTAAACGGCTTTCAGAAAGTGCGGCAATGTTCCTGTCACAATGCCGGTTGACAGGGAATGTCCGCCAATTGGAGAACCTTTGTTACTGGTTCACAGTCATGGTTGCGGGACAGACTATCGAGGTCAAGGATATGCCGGTTGACCTGCTTGAGGAAAATATCCAAGGGGATTCGTCAGGCGGGCGGTCTTCCCAGGATATCAGGCCGTCTGAGGATGACGCTGTCCTGATGGCTGTATCTGGAAATGCCAGTGCAGGAGAGTCGTGGGAAAAGCTGCTGGAGAAGACGGTCATCGACATGCTTGACAGGGGAGAGGGCAACCTGATGGATGTTTTGGACAGTCAATTTGAACGCATTTTGATCCGTACGGCATTGCGGTACACCCATGGACGCAAGCATGAAGCGGCCGTTCTTTTGGGTATCGGACGTAATACCATTGCCCGCAAGATTCAGGAATTGGGCATCAGCATTGACAGTCGTACCTGATCTGTCAGATTGCTGTTGTAAACAACACAGAAACCCACTGATTCAACAGGCTTTTTTGGCAAAACAGCCCCCTGTTTGCCATAATGCATGGCAAGTCTGTAAAAAAGTCTGCAAAAACAGGCATGGTTTCCGTCTCCGATGGATGGGATGATGCCTGTCAGGATGGAAACCGGGAATGTCATGAGAAGCCTTTTGGGAAAAATCGCGATTGCCTTTGCATTGGTGATGCCGTTTGCCTGCCATGCGAAAGACTCGGTCACCCTTGCTTTTACCGGCGATATCATGATGGGGACGAATTACCCTGACAGCAGTTATCTTGCATCCCATGGTGGCAAGAACCTGTTCAAGGATGTCTCGCCGGTTCTCAGGCAGGCGGATGCCACATTCGGGAATCTTGAGGGCGTGCTGATGGATGCTGGTGGGGAGGCCAAGAAGTGCAGTAACCCTGCTGTCTGCTATGCTTTCCGCACACCGGTCAGTTATGTCAGTAATCTGGTCAATGCCGGTTTTGATGCCGTATCAGTGGCAAACAACCACGCCAATGATTTCGGTCTGACAGGCAGGTTGTCCACGATGTCAACACTCCGTAAGGCAGGGATTGCCTATGCGGGGCAGGAAGGTTATTGCGAGACAGCCATTTTCCAGAAAGACGGCATCACCTATGGTTTTGCGGCATTCGGACATAGTATCGGGACGCTCCGTATCCAGGACATTGCCAAGGCACGTCAGGTCATCCAGTCCCTGCAAGGCAAGGTTGACCTGATTGTTGTGTCATTCCATGGCGGGGCGGAAGGGATGGGGACAGACCATGTTCCTGGAATCCAGGAGATTTTCCTTGGCGAGGACAGGGGCAATGTCAAGGCGTTTGCCCGTGCCTGTGTTGAAGCGGGGGCAGACATCGTCTATGGCCATGGACCGCATCTGCCACGGGCGGTTGAGTTGTATAAAGGACATCTGATTGCATACAGCCTGGGCAATTTCTGTACACCGCAGCGTATCCGGCTTGCAGGACAGCTTGCCTATGCCCCTGTTCTGGAAGCAACGGTCAATCTGGCTGATGGCACCTTTGTGAAAGGGAAAATCCATTCATTCATCCAGTTCAAAGGTGTGGGTCCCCGCACGGAGATTACCCATGCTGTGGCGAAAAGAATCCGGTTTTTGACCCTGTCAGACTTTCCGGATACCAATCTGGTCATTTTCCCGGATGGCAGGATGGAACGTAAGAACAAGGCAGACGA
>CALGGD010000404.1 GCA_937916185.1 uncultured Oxalobacter sp.
AAAAAGAAAATATCAGTGAATTTTTAAATGAAAATTATCCTAAATTTTTTGAAAAAATGACAGTTTAATCCCTATGGGTTATGATGAGGAATCCCTGCGCGGTAAAGTAGTTTGTAAAACGGCTTTGCAAAAGGAACTCGGTCTTGAAGTTAATGAAAACATACCGCTTTTTGTTATGGTCTCACGCCTGACTTATCAAAAAGGTGTTGATTTGGTTTCTTCGGTTGTACCTGCCTTGGCAGGGAAAGTTCAATTTGCTTTTTTAGGTAAAGGGGATCAAACTGTTGAGCAAACTTTAAAAAGTTTGGCTTCATCCAATCCCCGTTATATTGCTTTTTGCGGTGCGGTTGATGAAAATTTGGCACACAAAGTTTATGCGGCGGGCGATTTCTATTTGATGCCTTCCCGTTTTGAACCTTGCGGCCTGAGCCAAATGATAGCCATGCGCTATGGCACCCTGCCTGTGGTTACGCGCACCGGTGGGCTTGCCGATACCGTTAAAGGCTTTACTGATAATGCTTCTTTAAACACGGCAACAGGGTTTTTTATTGATAACTTTGACCCTAATTCCTTAATTTATACAATTAACCGCGCCCTTGAGATATACTCCAATAAAACCGCTTTTGCAAAAATGCGTGAAAAATCATGGCATAGTGTTACAATTCCAGATTACGTTAAAAAAGCCGTCTTGGAGTCTTCATGTTGATCAGCAACGCTTACGCAGATACCGCAGCTTCGTCAGGGTTTTCCCTAGGCAGTCTCAGCAGCCTTTGGCCGATTGCCTTGATGTTTGTCCTCGTGTATTTCCTGATGATCCGTCCCCAGAGAAAGAAACAGAAAGAACAGCAGGACATGATCAGCGGGCTGGGTGCCGGTGATGAAATCCTGACTTCCGGCGGCATCATCGGCAAGGTGATCCGGGTTGAAGAAGCGTTTGTGGTGCTTGAGATTTCCGTCAGCAATACCATGATTGTCCAGAAGAACGCCATTGTCTCCATGTTGCCCAAGGGCAGTATTGATGCCATGCTGCATGGTGACCCAGGCAATCAGGAAGAATCGGGGAAAGCGGAAGAAGAACCTTCTGCTGCACCACAGGAAACCGACAAACCAGAAGATGCTGGCAAATCCGGGCAGTCCGCCTGATGCCGGTCTGAAAGAAAGCATTTCGTTATTGCATTATGAACCGTTACCCGCTCTGGAAATATATCCTTATCGTAGTCGCGATTGTGTTCGGGCTGGTTTACACCGCCCCGAACTTCTTTGGTGAATCACCTGCCATCCAGATCAGCAGTGTCAAGTCCACAGTGAAGATAGACACACAGATGATGGGGCAGGTTGAACGGCTGATGAAAGACAGGGGTCTTCAGACCGATGGCCTGTATTTTGACGCTGATGGTATGCATTCCACCGTCAAGGTACGTTTTTCCGATACAGCAACCCAGTTCAAGGCGAAGGAAATCCTTGAAAGAACCCTGAACCCTGACCAGGAAGACCCCACTTACAGTATCGCATTCAACCTGTTGCCCAATACACCGCAATGGTTGCAGAAACTGCATGCATTGCCGATGTATCTGGGGCTTGACCTGCGGGGCGGTGTCCACTTCTTGATGAAAGTCGATGTGGATGCGGCGATCAATGCGCGGATTCAAGGGCTCCAGACTTCCGCCCGCAACCTGATGCGTGAGAACGATGTCAGGTTTTATATTACATACGGCACCGACCCGCATGCATCCGAATACATGGCTGACTGCTGGAAAGAAAACGCCTATCTGACAGGTTTTCTCGGCGAGGCCTGCACGACAGTTGTAACACCCGAAGAAGTGCGCCTATGGACAGACTCGCGCTACTATCTGCAAGCGGAAAAGGAACTTGCGGGAACGGAGATTATTCTTATGCGTGAGAGCGAAATAGAC
>CALGGD010000405.1 GCA_937916185.1 uncultured Oxalobacter sp.
ATAAATTTCCGTGGTATTTCGGGACCCCTCCAAGTGATAAATGCTATGCCAAGGGCGCAACCCCATACGAAGCCTTAAAGCGCCTACGTAGGAACTATGAGTTGATGGAAGGAAATGTACTGCGCAGACCGGAAGGACAGTGGGACAAAGTTAAATGGTTTGATGCACTTAATTGCTATGCCGATACAAGCCTTATAGGTCTTAGTGATATTTGATTTGAAAAAAGGAAGCCCTTTCTTCTAAATAAAATATCTTTTCTTTTCAATATATTAAAATACAATGATAAAGACTGTTTTACTCCTAATATTTCATTTTTTTCTACTAAATAAGGTCTCGCTTTAAATTTATCATCAAAATTTGGAACTGATATTTCTTCTAAATTATCGTAAAAAAAGTAGTCTAAAGAATAACTACATTTTGATTTGGATTTTATTTTCAATATTGATGCTCTGTTCATACAATATTGTAATAGCTGGAGAATCCCCGCGCCTGTCTTACAGAATGCCCCCTGAAGGCGTGGGAACAGTTACGCGCATTGATTTTAATAAATATCAAGTATTAGACGGAATGTATTCCAATTCAGATTTAAAAAAATTTATTATTATTACTCAGAACTGCAATCTTCAGGGAACTTTTAAAGCCGCCACTGGTCAAGCTCGGTTAAAATATTCTCATGATATTGAGGGTAAGGCACTTTGTAAAGTCTCATACTCTTGTGCTGTTGACAATTATTGCATCTGGTATCCTCATGAATGTTGTCTCATCAATAAAGTCATTACAAAATAACGACAAAACCATATCATCTTGGGTAATCCAGTGAAAGAACCTTCATCAAAAAAACAATCTGATAATTGGCATTGGTGGGATTTCTATCTTGTCCGATATCTATTGCCGACTTTGGTTGGTGCTTGCATCATCGTATGGTTGTTTGCCAGTGATGATTCTTCAATTCCAAATCTTTCTCTGATTCTCGACAGAAGTAGCGAAAAGAGCATCAGCTTTGCCAAGACAAGCCTTGCTCTTTTAGGTATCGGTTTTGTGTTTTGTTATATTGCTTCCTTCCCCGTTCTTGTTCTTCATGCTACTAGAGATTCCTTTAACAAATATTTACGTAACATTACCCTTCTATTCTTCATTATATCAATATTCAGCATCCTTATATTAATATTTATGAGTTTTATCGACACAATAATTGCGTTTTTAATAACTGTTTTATTCAGTATATTGCAATTTACATTGATATTTGCTTCGTTTAACAATCAGTTCCCTTATCTAAGAAAGCTATCCACCCAAAGATATAACGAACAAACCGATATCGTTGACTCTTATAAACACTTGCGAGAACACGGTAATGCTGCACTAATTATCATCTGTGAATTGTTCTTGGCTGCATTATGCCGACCAATCTTTTTTGATGGCAACCATGTTTCGCTTGGATTGGAAAACTTCAGATTGTTGGGACTGCTTATCGGCATTTGGTCTTTACCTGCTGCATGTATTTATTTTTTTGGTCATCATTTAGAATATCAATTTGTCAATAACGACAATGCCCCTCCAGAAAAATCAAAAATCTGTTTATTTTTCTCCAAGATACGAAACCTGTTTTCTTGCGTCAAACAAATCTTTCGCAACACCAAAAAATAATCCTCCTCACTTGACCTCTTGCCTGCATCCAACCATCAGCAGTCAGAACGCTTTTCAACATTGCAAGACCATTATCGCATCATCCAGAAACATGCTCACAAAACGGCTATACTGATAGGAAGTTTTTGAAAGGGATGCCTGATGACCCCGATAGATGCCCAATCAAGCTGTGAAACCGTGCTTGAGAAAAAGCACACCGCACTGAAGCCCCCACCGATGTACAAAGTGGTTCTGCTCAATGATGATTTCACCACGATGGAATTTGTGATTTTCATCTTACGGCAGTATTTCAACAAAGATGAGGTATCTGCCATGCAGATCATGCTGAAAGTCCACAAAGAAGGGCGGGGTATCTGCGGCATCTATCCAAAAGACATTGCAGCGACCAAGGTCTCACAGGTCACTGCGCACGCCCGTCAGGAAGGGCATCCCCTTCAATGTGTGATGGAGAAAGCATGATTGCCAAAGACCTTGAAACCTGCCTTCAGAAAGCCTTTTCCGATGCCAATCAATCACGGCATGAATTCATCACGGTTGAACATCTTCTGTTGGCAATCCTGGATGAACCGACGGTTGTTGAGGCGTTGAAAGCCTGCAACGCCGATTTTGACCTGCTGCGCGGCGCATTGACCGATTTCATCCGTGACAACACACCGGTTGTTCCCGGCACCAAAGATATGGATACCCAACCGACACTCGGTTTCCAACGGGTCATCCAGCGGGCAATCATGCATGCGCAGTCTGCCTCTTCTGGTACTGGCAAAGATGAAGTCACGGGTGCCACGATTCTGGCATCGCTGTTTGGTGAGAAAGATGCCCATGCGGTCTATTTCCTGCATCAACAGGGCATCACCCGGCTGGATGTCGTCAATTTCATTGCACACGGCATCCGGAAAGACGTGCCGAAAGAGATGGAAAAAGCGACGGAAGGCGCTGAAGAGACATCAACCGGCTCCAGTTCCGACAAAGAAGAATCACCGCTTGAACGCTATACCCATAACCTGAACAAGGCAGCTGAATCTGGCACAATCGACCCGCTGATTGGTCGGTTTGAAGAAATCGACCGGACTATCCAGGTCCTCTGCCGAAGAAGGAAAAACAATCCGCTACTGGTCGGTGAGGCAGGTGTCGGCAAAACCGCCATCGCTGAAGGCCTGGCACTGCGTATTGTCAGGAAAGAGATTCCCGATGTCCTTCAGGATGCCGTCATCTATGCACTGGATATGGGGGCGCTGCTTGCTGGCACCAAGTTCCGGGGCGATTTTGAAGAACGCCTCAAATCGGTCTTGAAAGCGCTGACCGACAGTAAGCATGCCATCCTGTTTGTTGATGAAATCCATACCATCATCGGTGCAGGTTCTGCCTCTGGCGGTACGATGGATGCCTCAAACCTGTTGAAACCTGCTTTGTCAAATGGTCAGCTGATGTGCATTGGCGCAACCACTTATGGTGAATTCCGCAATATCTTTGAAAAAGACCATGCACTGGCAAGACGCTTCCAGAAAATCGATATCAATGAACCCAGCATTGACCAGACGGTGCAGATCCTGAAAGGGCTGAAATCCCGTTTTGAAGAACATCATAACGTCAAGTATGCCATGGCGGCACTGCAAGCCGCCGCAGAACTGTCTGCCCGTTACATCAACGACCGCCATCTGCCAGACAAGGCGATTGATGTCATTGATGAAGCCGGTGCCGCACAGCGGATCATGCCGAAATCCAAGCAGAAGAAAGTGATTGGCAAAGCAGAGATTGAAGCGATTGTCTCCAAGATGGCACGCATTCCGCCACAGACGGTCAACCAGGATGACCGCAGCCGTCTGCTGACGCTTGAACGCGACCTGAAGAACCTGGTTTTCGGACAGGATGAGGCCATTGAAGCGCTTGCTGCCAGCATCAAGATGGCACGGGCAGGCTTGGGCAAGGTGGACAAGCCCATCGGCGCTTTCCTGTTTTC
>CALGGD010000406.1 GCA_937916185.1 uncultured Oxalobacter sp.
TCTGATTGATTCACCCAGTTCCCTGAGCACTTTCAGGGTCACCTTCAGTTCTTCAGGATCAATGTCTTTGAAAAGTGCCGCACGGAAAGGACGCATGGCTGCAAGCTGCACCTCAATGCGTGCACGCCCGTTTTCTGTCAAGGACAGTAGCTTTGCCCGACGGTCGCTTTCGTCTTCCTTACGGGTCATGATGCCCGCTGCAATGAGCTGGTCAATCACCCGTACGACAGAAGAGGGGTCAAGCCCTAGGGCATTTGCAATTTCACCGGGGCGTACGCCATCTCCCATCTGGTAAATCAGGGCAGCTGGCCAGGCTGTTGCTTGGGAAAAACCGTATTGGGTTGCGACTCGGTCACCAGCAGTTTTGTAAGCTCGCGCAACCCGTGTCAGCTCATGGCAGAGACGCATCAACAGGTTATCGTACTCGGAAGGTTCGTTTTTATTCATAATATAAACATTTGACATACAAACTATTGCGAGGAACATTATTAACATCTCAATAGTTGTTGTCAACAATAATTTATGTCCCCTGTGCCTTTGCATTTGAAACCGTTGTGTCTGGTACATAGGGGGCAGCAGTCGGGAACAGGTCACAGCGCAGTCCTGTCAATGCGCATACCATGATATTCTGCTGGTTGTTTGCGGGCAGGGAGGCTGCCTCATTCAGGGCTTTATCGATAGCTTCCAGGTAGGATTGAAATTCCGCTTTTGGGACATCTTTCCCATTGCCATAATAGGTTGAGAGCTTTGAAACAAGGTTCCTGAATGGAGAGTTTCCTGACAGACCAAGGTGCGATTCCGCCCTTAGAAGCCTGGTCAAATTCATACTGACCCGCAAATCCAACAGGATATTGACCGCCGACTGCAATGTTCCTGAGCGGGTGGCTTCATGGTCTTTCTGCGCAACCGCAAGGCGGGGTGCGATCAAAGAAACCCCGTCAACCATTTTGACTGCAACATTGATTGGCGAAGGGATCGTGGTTGCTGTCGCAAGGCTGGAGATGTCCTCCCAGATACCTTTGACCACACCACGGATGAACGATTGGATGGAAACCGCGCGGCAGATGCCCATGAAAATGATGGAGAACAGGATTCCGATACATTGGGAAATCTGCACATTGATGAAAGCCGTCATATTGGCGGAACCGTTGTCGAACATCGTCAGTGTCGCCATGGTCGTGAAGAAGAATGGAATAGACGTGAGGCTTTTGAAAGGGGACTGAAGATAAGTGCCGAAATAGATGGCCATGGGGAAAAAGAGCATCATCGCCATTTCAAAGCTGTGGGCGGAAGGCAGGAGCCACAGCAGGTAAAGTCCTGCGGGTACCGCTGATGCCGCCGTCATCCAGAACTGCCATTTCAACATCGGGACAGGCGTATCGACTGCAGAGAAGAACAGGCAGTACATGCCGCCCATCATCGGAGCCGCCCAGAAAGCGTTCCAGCCAGAGACAATCCACATAAGGGTGGTCAGTGTCACGCAGGAAAATGCGGCGAATGCAGATGCCCAGGCTTTTCTCTTGTCAACCATCAGGGAAAGTGTCGAAACCTTGCGCTCCTTTGCCTCAATGGTCGGTTCTTTGCCGGCAATGCCTTCATTGACACGGCGCCTCAGCCCAAAACAGTCTTCAGCAATATCGACCAGATAATAAAGTTCGCTGGTGAAATTCGCTGCCAGCATGTTGTTCCAATTGGAGGAAGCGGTGATTATCGGGATGACATCATCAATCTTCCGCCTGATACGGATGGCCTCTGCATAGGGGTTTTCCCCACCTTTCAAAGTCCAATCTGAAATGTCATCCAGCAGATAACGCAGTTCTTCCGGGATGCCGGCATCGGTTTTCCGGAGATAGCGGATACGGTCATCAATGGCAGAGAGGACAGGAACCAATGCAGAAAGATGGTCTTGAAGTGATCCCAGGATGTTATGCACCCAACGCAGATTTTCCGCCTCAAACGGGATATGGGTTGTCAGGACACGCAGCTCGGTGATGGTTGACGAGAGCTTGTTCAGGTTGGGGCGCTGGTCTGTAAAGTCACGCCTATAGTCAATGATATTCCGGATATTCTGTGCTGTATCCTTTAAAGCCTGGTCAAGCCGCTGAATGACAACGCTGCCTGCCCGTGATGGGAAAATCAACGCATGGGCAAGGGCACCGCATGTCACACCAAGCCCGATTTCCTGGACACGGTTGATGGCCATGTCGAAAAAAATCGGCAGGGTGATTTGGGACGAGTCGCTCATGGCTGGCATCGCGACAATGCCCACCGTGTAACCACCCAACAGAAAGGCATAGGTCCTGGGAGAGCGGTCATGCAAAGCGACAAAAATCCAGAATCCGTACCAGATACCAAGTGCGATGGCGGCAAGTATTGAATAATTGAAAAAGAGGGGAAGCATCAGCACGATGCCAAACGCACCGATGGTTGAGCCGATGATACGGTAAAGCGCCTTGGCTTTTGTTGAGCCGGCGAATGTCTGGACTGTTACATAGGCTGACAGCAATGCCCAGAAAGGGCGGGGCAGACCAATCCGTTGGGCAAGATAGAATCCGACCATTGCCCCAATGAAGGATTTGAGGGAAAAAAGCCATTCTTCCTTTGTTGGGATGTTGAAAAAGTTAAACTTCAGCATCCTTGTATTCCCTGATGGAATGGTTCAATATCTGGAAAACCTCAGAACAGATGGCAAACTGCTCTTCAGTCATATCTTTCAGGAGTGTATTCCTGAGGCGTGCCAGTTCCGCTTCGAGGGGCGGGACAATCTGACGGCCACGTTCTGTCAGGAAAAGCAGTTTTGCACGCCTGTCGGTCGAATCGTCACGGCGTTCGACATAACCTGAGGCAACCAGGCTGTCAATCAGCCTGACGACAGAAGAAGGTTCCAGTCCGACTTCTTCAGCGACGACAGAAGGCCTGACCCCATCACCCTTACGGCTGATGGCAAGCACAGGCCAAGCAATCGCCTGGGTCAGACCATATTTTGCAGCCAGTCTGTCGCAAAGCGATTTATAGGAGCGTGACACACGGGTGAACGTGGTCATCAGTTCCATCAAAGACTGTTCTTTGGCAAGCATAGAATGTTTGTATGAGAATAATGTGGATGGATATTATTCGCATGCAAACTAAATTGTCAATTTAATCCATACTGATAAAGCTGTTTAGTTGGTGGTTTTGACTCAGTTGACAGAAGAAAACAACACGTTATGCTTGTCATTTATTTCCTTCGGAATTTTCTGGATTCAGGAGAGGGTAGTCATGAAGTGTTTTTCCAAATTATCAAGTGCTGTTGCCATAGCAGGCATGCTGTGTTTTATAGGCACTGCATCAGCCCAGGATGGAACAGTGCCATTTGAAAAGCTCCAGTCTGGCTGGCATCAGAAAGCCATTCCCGTCGATGACGGGCAGGCAAAGCCGGGCATTGACAGGCTGGCAACGGCATTCTGTGAAGCATGGCAGACAGGCATCTGTCATTCAGTCGCCCGTTATCTCAGGAATCCCAAGCATTACAGCAGCACTTACAGCCGCAATTATGAAATCGGTTACTCGATCAACATCGACCAATCGAATGGCTCTATGAATGCAACAGACGAAAATGACCTGAGTCCTTATTTTTACGCTACGTTATGGCGACGGTCGAATGGGCACACACTGTTAGGTATCAATACTGGTAAGCCAGTTGATCCGAATGTCGATGTTGTACTCTTTTATGATTATGACCCAGACACAAGGCTGCTTGTTCCTGAAAAAACAACCAGTGACTATGTAACCCTGAATAAGCATCACGATATCAGGGTCAATCTGCCAATGGAGGGCAAGGATGTCCACCTGATTGATTGCAGTGGTGAAGAGGGTATTGAATATACATTCAGATTCAACGGAATGGGGTTTGATGAGCCGGCATCTTCTGTTTTCTAAAGGAGAGATGAATGAAAAGCCTTTTCAAATGGGTTGGAACAACCGGAATGACAGGATTACTGGTATTCAGCACGGCAGTGTCTGCTGAAAACAATTATGGGCAACGGTTGGAATATCTTCAGACGGCGTGGCAGAAGAAAATCGTTCCAGTCAAAAATGGACAGGCAAAGCCAAGCATTGTGACTGCTGTAACTGCATTCTGTGAAGCATGGCGGACAGATGTCTGCGATGATGTCCTGCTGTACATCCGGAACCCGAAGCGCTTCAAGAACCTGTACAACCAGGATAATGATGCCGCATATGATGTGACGATTGACCAATCAAATGGTTTTGTCATGGCAAACGATGAGGGAGGGGACAGTCCTTATCTGTTCGCTACATTATGGCGAAGAACCAATGGACATACCCTTTTAGGCATCCATACCGGCAAGCCGGTTGACCCGGTTATTGATGTGGTGCTGTTTTATGATTATGACCCGAAGACAGGACAGCTTGTTCCTGAAAAGCGCATCAGCGACTATCTGACCAGCAAGAAATATGGTCAGGTTGAAATGACATGGGTTGAATTGCCGAGGAAAGGCAAGGATGTCCGCGTTTCGGCATATGGTGGAGAACCGGCAATCGAATATACCTTTAAATTCAACGGGATGGATTTCGATGAACCGACCATCGAAATGCAATGAAGATAGCAGTTGATTGTCATCGATCCAAGGTGAAACATGAAGAAATTCCTTATTGCCTGCTTGATTGGCTTGTCTGTGACAGTTTCAAACGTTGCCGTTGCTGGTGATTCTGTTGACCTCATCATCAATGCCGCAAAATCCGGTGATGCTGAGTCTCAGTATTTTTTGGCAAAGTTATATGAAACCGGTGCTGGTGACTTGGAAAAAGACAGTACCAAGGCATTGTATTGGCTGAAAAAGGCAGGAGAGGCTGGCAATCTGGATGCCTTGTGCGACATAGCAAAACATTATCTGGAAGGTACAGACGGTTATCCCAAAGATTTTGAAAAAGCCTTTTCATTGCTTCAAGAAAATGCCAGGAAGAAACATCCTGCCTCCATGCGTGAAATTGGCAGGCTCTATGATCAGGGATTTGCGGGATTCGTTATGCAGGATGAGCGTCAGGCCTTTGATTGGTTTCTGCGGGCAGCAGACGTTGATGACAGCTTGGCTGCAGTTTACCTTGGCTACTACTATGAAATGGGTAAAGGCGGACTCAAGCAAGACTATGCCAAGGCTATGACTTGGTATCAGAAAGGTGTCAGTCAGCTTCAGCCCAGCGCAATGAACAACATTGGGGTGATGTACTATCAAGGCAAAACCATCAAGTGCTAAGGGAACATACCTTAAGAGCATTTCCATCAGCAACACGATGGGACCTGGTATTAAGGTAAATCCTCAGAAAGTAACAGAATAAATTTTCTGATTGACAACACGTGTAATCTGTGTTACACTGACAAAAGTTTATAACTG
>CALGGD010000407.1 GCA_937916185.1 uncultured Oxalobacter sp.
GTACCTTTACTGAAGCGAGTGAACGTTATCGATCCATGTTAGAGAATCCATATGTGGAAAAAGCGGATGGCGAGACAGTTATTATGAGAGAAGCGTTTTATAACGAAGCATACCTGCTGGCTGGAATGAAGCTGGATGATCTTCTGCAGGTTTATGAACTGGATCCATCCTGGTATGGCGAAGCAGCGAGGATGAATACCGTTTCAAAACTGTTTAGCTGGAATCCCACGAAAGAAAGGGTTGAGATTGAATGCGGGCAGGCTTTGCGTATTGCGAGGAATCGGGAAAAGGCCATGACCAAAGCAGTAGAAGAATCGTTTTCCCGGATCCGGGAACAGATGGCTGAAACAGATATCGCCATCAGAAAACGGATAGCCCGGTGGATCAGCACTTTGCCCCGGGATCCCTGGGGACACTATACGACAGGGCATATCCTGCAGGAGATTGGCCTGGCGAAAAGCACGTATTATGAACTCCTGAATAACGAAGACTATGGCATGTCGGCCCACCGCCGCCTGGCCAGGGATGACAAGGACATCCTGCTTGTAAGGCAGGTGGCAGAATATAAGGGTTATGCGAAAGGCTACCGCCAGATCAGCATGATGATGGAGGCCGTTACCGGGCAGGTAATGAGTGAACATCGGGTTTTATACCTGATGCGGAAGTATGGGATGCGGACGAACATCCGCAGGCCCAGCAGGAACCGGAAGGCGATGATGCCTGACAGCAGGATGGCGAGTGTCACAAGGACGGTTGCGACAGGTCTGCGTATGAAGATTTCAGAAAATTTCATACCGTTTCCCCATCAACTGGCATGGACTTCTTCTGTATCAGGCTGGTCTTTTTTTTCAAACCGCCGGGAGAGCCTGTCGAAGTAAAGGTAAATGACAGGCGTTGTGAACAGTGTCAGGACCTGGCTGAGCAGAAGGCCGCCTACCATGGTGATGCCCAATGGGTTCCGGAGTTCTGATCCGATGCCGGTTGCCAGCATCAGCGGGACAGCGCCCAACAGTGCCGCCAAGGTCGTCATCATGATGGGGCGGAACCGTAGCAGGCAAGCCTGGTAGATGGCTTCTTCAGGTGCCATGCCTTCTTCACGTTCAGCCGCCAGTGCGAAGTCAATCATCATGATGGCATTTTTCTTCACGATACCGATCAGCAGGATGATGCCGATGATGGCGATGACGGTCAGGTCTTTGCCGGTGACCATCAGCGCCAGCAATGCGCCGATACCGGCCGAGGGCAGTGTGGAAAGGATGGTGATGGGATGGATATAGCTTTCATAAAGGATACCCAGCACGATGTACATCGTGACAAGCGCCGCAAGGATCAGCCAGAGGGTGGAGGAAAGCGATGACTTGAATGCCATTGCCGCCCCTTGGAATTCTGTCTGGATGCTTTGGGGCATATCCATTTCTTCTTCGACATCGTGGATGATGTCAACCGCTTGGGACAGTGAAACGCCATCAGCCAGGTTGAAGGAAATGGTTGCTGCCGGGAACTGCCCCATATGGTTGATGCCCAGTGTTGCCGGTTTTTCCTCGATGGTTGCGATGGCGTCGAGCGGTATCATGCCGCCATTGGCAGAGGCGACATAGATGCCTTTGATGGATAGCGGGTTCTGGCGTTCTTCAGGGGCCACCTGCAGGACAACGCGGTATTGGTTGGTCTGGGTATAGATGGTTGAGACAAGACGCTGGCCAAATGCATCATACAGGGCATCGTCAATATCCTGTACAGAAACGCCCAGTCTTGAGGCGGTGTCACGGTTGATATTGACATAGGCCTGAAGCCCATCTTCCAGCAGGTCGCTGGTCACATCGGTCAGTTCAGGGACTGCTTTCAGCCGGTCGACCAACCTGGTTGTCCACTCAGAAAGCTCTTGCTGGCTGGTCGTCTGTAGCGTGAACTGGTATTGGGCATAGCTGGTACGGCTGTCGATGCTGATGTCTTGGACGGGCTGCATGTACAGTGT
>CALGGD010000408.1 GCA_937916185.1 uncultured Oxalobacter sp.
GTCTATACGAACTATGTCGTCCCGCCGTTCTATGATTCGATGATCGGCAAGATCATCGCCTATGGTGCGACCCGGGAACAGGCGATCCACCGGATGCAGGTCGCCCTGTCGGAAATGGTGGTCGAGGGCATCAAGACCAACCTTGACCTCCACCGCACGCTGATGCATGACCCCGGCTTCATCCAGGGTGGCAAGAACATCCATTACCTGGAACAGAAACTGGCGGAGATGTTCCCGGAAAACGGGAAATGACTCCTGACCCTGGGGACCTGCTGTGAGCTGGACTGAAATTGTCATTGAAATCGGGTTCGACGAGACGGTTTCCTATTCGGATGCCCTGATGGATGCCGGTGCTTTGTCTGTGACGGTCGAGGACCGGGATGAAGGCACCCCGCAGGAAAAACCGATGTTCGATGAGCCGGGTGCGGACGCCAACGGTTATGCCTGGGAGAACAGCCGGATCACCGCCCTGGTTGGCCCCGGGACGGATATTCCCGCCCTGACCCGCAAGGCGGCAGATGCCTGCGGCATGGCAGATGTCCCTGCCTACACTACCCGTGAGGTGCCGGATGAAGACTGGGTCAGGCTGACCCAGTCCCAGTTTGACCCCATCCATATCGGGGAAAAAATCTGGATTGTGCCAAGCTGGCATGAAATCCATGAAAAAGACAGCATCATCCTTGAACTTGACCCTGGGCTCGCCTTCGGCACCGGCAGCCACCCGACGACGCGGCTCTGCCTGGAATGGCTGGAACAGCATGCCGCCAGCGGGAAATCCCTCCTGGATTACGGCTGCGGCTCCGGCATCCTCGCCATCGCGGCATTGAAGCTGGGCATTCCTGATGTTGCCGGTGTGGATATCGATCCTCAGGCCCTCCTCTCGACCCGTGAAAACGCTGAACGCAATGCGGTCTCCCTGCGCTGCTGGCTGCCGGATGCATTTGAATCTGAACAGAAAGGCACAAGGTACGACATTGTCATCGCCAATATCCTGGCGGGGCCGTTGCAGGCCCTTGTGCCTGTGCTGTCCCCCCGTGTCGCACCAGGCGGCCATCTGGTACTGTCCGGCATCCTGGAAAGCCAGGCGGATGATGTCATGGCGGCGTATGCGCCTTTCATCCAGCTGTCTGTCTGGAAAACTTGCGATGGCTGGGTCGCGCTGACTGGACAACTGGAATCTTCATAAATCGATATGGCATTCGCAACTCGCTGCCCGCAGTGCAGCACGGTATTCCAAACCACCGGTGAACAGCTGGCACAGTGCGCCGGGATGGTCCGCTGCGGTGTCTGCAAGGCTTCATTCAATGGCATTGAAAGGCTGATCGGGCGCATTTCCCCCGGACAGGAAATCCCTGCCGGGATGCAGCCGCCCGCTGCCCAGCCTGTCCCTGCCAGCCAGGAAACCGCCCCGCTGCAGGAGCCGGTTTCCCTGCCTGAACCTTCCCAACCGCCTGCTGCGCCTGCGGTTGAGGCGGCATCCGCTGTAGCGAGTTCCGAGCCGGTTGATTCCGGTGAGCCCCTTCCGCTGACCGATGCGGAGAAATCCCTCCAGGAGGCGTTTGACCGGCAGCTGCAGTCTTTCAGCCTTGAGATTGCCCCTTCGTCGAACGAACCGGTCATCGAGGACGCCCCGGCGGCTTCCCCCGCGCCAGAAACCGCCGATGCGGAAAAGACAGAGCCTGTCCTGACAGACGGGGCGCCTGTGGATCCCCCGCAGGAGGCGCCTTTGCCGGCACCGGCAAAGAAACAGACCTTCTCCGGGGTGCTGCTCTGGGCCTTCATCATCGTGGTCCTGCTGCTCGCAGCAGGCCTGGTGGGCATTTATTACTATGGCAAGGAAATCGTCGAGGAGGTCCCTGCCCTGGAGGAAACCGTGGATACGGTCTGTGAGCAGCTTTCCTGCCCTGCCGAGCCACCGCCCGCCACACCGCCGGTCACCGCCGGGTCAGACCTGACCCTGACGTATGAAGCTCCCGCCAAGGATCCTGTCATCCCTGATTCCTTCAACCAGAAGCTGAGCCTTGCCAACACCGGCAGGCAGAAACAGCCTTGGCCGGAACTGCGGCTTGAAATCACGGATGCGAAGGGAACCCTGCTTTCAGAACGGTCCCTGAAACCCAAGGATTACCTCTCTGAAGCCCTGTCAAAAACCGACAGCATCGAGCCTGCGACCAAACATGACCTGACGCTGCATTTCGAGCTCAAGCATCCACCGGCTGCCGTCAACAGCCGGGTCACCCTCTCCAATCCACCGACACCGACCCATTGAACCTGAATTATGACTGCGCTTATCTGTGGCTCCATCGCCTATGACACCCTGATGTCCAATCCGGGAAGTTTTTCCGACGCCATCCTGCCGGACCAGCTTGACAAGATCAATGTCTGTTTCCTGGTTCCTGAAATGAAACGGGAATTCGGCGGCACCGGCGGCAATATCGCCTACAACCTGAAACTGCTGGGTGATGACCCGGTGCTGATGGCGACCATTGGCCTGGATGGCGCGCCTTATCTGGAACATTTCTCCAGCCTGGGCATTTCCACCCGGCATATCCGGACCATCCAGCACGCTTACACCGCCCAGTGTTTCGCCACCAGCGACCGCAACAACAACCAAATCATGTCTTTCCACCCGGGCGCCATGGGTTTCTCGCATGAGAACCGGGTCAGCGATGCCCGGCAGGAAGACATCAAGCTGGCGATTGTCTCACCGGACGGCAAAGACGGGATGATCCAGCACGCCGAGGACTGTGCGGAACAGGGGATCCCCTTCATCTTCGACCCCGGCCAGGGGCTGATGATGTTCAGCAGGGAGGAACTGCGCCGTTTCATCGACCTGGCAGCGTATGTCATCGTCAATGATTATGAGTCTGAGGTCCTCGCCAAGAACAGCGGCCTGTCCACCGGTGAAATCGCCTCCCAGGTTGATGCCTATATCACGACCCTTGGGGAGAAAGGGGCGAGGATCTACCTGAAAAACGGTGAAGCCATCGACATCCCCAGCATCCCTGTCTCACAGGCGGTGGATCCGACCGGCTGCGGCGACGCTTTCCGTGCCGGGCTGATCCATGGGCTGACCCATGGCTTTGACTGGAAGACGTCCGGCCGCCTGGGCAGCCTGATGGGCGGCATCAAGATCGAGCAGATGGGGGCGCAGAACCACCGTCCCTCCCCCGCTGAGATTGAGGCGCGTTTTGAAAAGGCTTTCGGTTACCGTTTCCGCTAAGCCGCCCTGCGGGCAAAAAAAACAGGAAAGCACACCGCCTGGGTGTGCTTTCCCGCTTATCTGACCCGGAAACCGGGGGATTACGCAGCCATCGCCTTCAGCGCGGCAGCCAGACGGCTTTTATGACGGGCTGCCTTGTTCTTATGGATGCGTTTCTTGTCTGCGATCCTGTCGATGACGGAGACGGCTTTCTGGAAGACAGCCGTCGCGGCTTCTTTGTCACCGGCAGCAATTGCCTTCCTTGCGGATTTGATTGCGGTGCGCAGTGCAGAACGCTGGCTGGCGTTATGCGCATTCCGTTTCGCTGCCTGACGAGCACGCTTACGTGCCTGTGCGGAGTTTGCCATATATTTCCCTAAATAGATTATCTGTTGACAACATGCTGCTGGAATGACTCCGCAACATAAAAAATTCGTTTAGCATTTTATTTTAATGGATGTCATCCAATCTGACAATGCTTATCTGGAACGGGTTTCGGCAAAAAACGGCTTTTTCGGCATATCTGTCACAAAAAAACCGCCCTGACAACGCCCAGCCTGTTCGCCAGCCGCCTGTCAGCTGCGGCGGCGGTCCAGGAACGCCCTGGCAACTGTCCCGACATCGACATATTCCAGCTCCGCCCCGACCGGCACGCCCCTTGCAAGACGGGGGACGGTCAGCCCCCTGGCCTTGAGCATCTCACCGATATAATGGGCGGTCGCCTCGCCTTCACTGCTGAAACCGGTTGCCAGCACCACTTCTTTCACCAGGCCGTCTGTCGCCCGCCTGATCAGCCGGTCGAAAGCGATTTCTTTCGGACCGACCCCATCCAACGGGGAGAGACTGCCCATCAGGACAAAGTAATAGCCTTTGAATGCCATGGTCTGTTCAATGACAACCTGGTCCGCCGGTGTTTCTGTCACACAGAGCAGCGAGGCATCCCTGTCTGTGTCGCGGCAGGTCTCACAGACCTCCTCTTCTGTGAAGGTATTGCAGCACAGGCAGTGCCTGACACGGGAGACGGCATCGGCAAGCGCGCCACTCAGCTGGAGGGCTCCCTCACGGTCATGCTGCAGCAGGTGCCAGGCAATCCGCTGCGCCGACTTGGGACCGATGCCCGGCAGATGCCGGAGCGCCTGGACCAGCTGCTGGAGGGCGCGGTATGCGTGATCGAATTGACGGAAGAGAGCCGGGAGGATACCGCGGAAATATTGAAGCGAATGCAGTCTTTCCATCGAACTACATTCACTGCAACCCGCGGGCATTGGAACCGACCGATTGAGTAATGAACCCAACGGACCCATCGCCGCCGAGCGTTCGTTCGCCCTAGCGAGC
>CALGGD010000409.1 GCA_937916185.1 uncultured Oxalobacter sp.
AGATCCACCTGCATCCAATCCATCCGCTGCAAGCGCCTTCTCGCGCAGTTTCCTTGCCTTGGCTTCCGCGCGCCTTGCAGTGAAAAACCGCTGAAGGATGGCGACTGACTCATCTGCCAGCACATTGCCGACAACTTCTGCATGATGGTTCAGGGAAGTATCCGACACCAGATTGACCGCACTGCCACAAGCACCTGTCTTCAGGTCATTCGCCCCGAAGACGATGCGCTTCAACCGGGCATGCATCATCGCACCGATACACATGATGCAGGGCTCCAGCGTCACATACATCTCACAGTCTGGCAGACGGTAATTGCCACAGACCTCCGCCGCCTGGCGCAACGCGACAATCTCCGCATGGGCAGTCGGGTCATGCGCCGTAATCGGCCGGTTGTATCCTCGGGCAATCACCTCGCCATTGCGCACAACAACAGCACCGACAGGCACCTCGCCAGCCGCACCCGCCAATTCTGCCTGAAGCAATGCTTCACGCATATATTGCTTGTCATCCATGCAATGTCTTTATTGAGATTACCTTTTTCCAATTTCAATGAATGTCCGCCACATCCATGCCCAACTCCTGGATTCTCCTGACCAACTCTTCCTTATTGACCGACCCTTCGGCAAAAGCCCTTTTCAAACCTGCACCAAATGTAATGGTTGGCGGTCCATCATACTTCTCTGACCTTTCGCCAAGTCCTTTCGGAGACCATCCTGCCAAACACCAGAGATTCAGGCTGTTATGGAAATCCATCAGCAGCCTCAAAATCCTCTGAAGCTGGTTTTCAGTCACCCTGACACCGACTTCCTCAAGCTCATTCATGACCTCCTTGAAGAGAGCCATTATCTGTACCAGCCCGATGCGGTCTTCCCGCTTGAAGTTACGGACAATTTTCTCGGCAACAGAGCCTGACACCATTTCCATGAATTCCGCCAGCTTTTTCGGCGTCTTTTTCAGACTTTCAGCGACCTCCCTTTCAATTGAATTCATGAAAGAGAAGTCTTTCAAAAGTTTCCTGCGGTGTTCACATGGATGGAATTGGCCGAGACCATCTTCAACCACCTTGGCAGTAACCCTAAGCTGTCCAATGAACGTAAGGAATGCTTTCTCAGCATATGAGGGAACCGGTTCCTCATATGCCAGGATATCGTCAGGAATGTAGTAGGGATAATGGATGGCACTGTCCATAAGGGCATAAAAACTGATGAACCTGTAATAACCAAACCTGACCAACTGCCGCGAAACAACATACCTGTCCAAGTCAGTCCGTGGCTCATCCTTATATATTTCATCAATCTCAAAAACATAGTAAGGCTGCTCCTCACGGCGGACGATGGCAGAAAAGGAAATCAGGTCTTTACGGCGGAATTTCGGGAATTTCCATGATGCAACCTTATGCATTGCCCAAATATCCTGCACAGAAACAGCACCATAAAGATTTGCACATGCCTTGAACAGACGATGGAAATAAACACGTACTTCTTCGGATAACTGTGCTTCACTGTAAAGCCTTTCAAGAGTCTTTTCCGATAAAGGTTGGGGGTATGTCATTTCTACTCCTTCGTTCCTGAATCATAGTAACTTAAACAGGGGTATACCTGCCTGTAACTTTTTCCCAAAATGCACTTGATATGCCATCCCTTACACGCATACCAACCTGCAACTAAAAATTCAAGCAAACCCCACTAAACCGCAGGCAGTTCCTACATCACAGATCGGCCGTTTCCGCCGTCACTTCTGCCCAGCAATTCGGTGTCTCATAAATCCGGACTGCCTTCAATGCCAGTGCATTGCCATAGAAATCCGCATAGACATCCTTCAGCAGACGGAACGCAATGCCTGCCAGGTTCTCCGCTGTCGGCACCTTGTCCAGGACAACCGTCTTATGGTCTGGCAGGCTCTCCAGGAAATTCCTGACAGCCGTATCCTTCTCATAGACCAGGAACGCATGGTCCCATTTTGACACCAGATTGTCCTCCGCCAGTTTCTTCACATCCGAGAAATCCAGGATCATCCCATTGGCGGCATGGCCATCCTGATCGACAGGATTCCCCTCCAGCGTGATATGCAGGACATAACGGTGCCCATGCATATTCCGGCACTGGCTGCGGTGGTCTGGGATGCGGTGTCCCGCATCAAATTCAATTTTCCGTGTAATCGTCAGCATGCGGCTCTCAAGGTATCTGTAAATATTTATGGGTCTGTAAGCTCAACTTCCACTGAGGATGCTTCAAACAGGTCTCTACCGCTATTTTAACGTTTTGCTGGGCGTTTTCCCCATCCATCGGCTGAAGATAATGATGGGTGAAATCCAACCGTTCATACGCTTTCAAATCCTGCCCTGCCTGCGGGACAACCACTTTCAGCTCATCCCCCTTTGTAACCACCAGCTTCGCCCCCATTTTCGGGCTGACACATACCCAGTCAACGCCTTCTGGCACCGGCAGCGTTCCATTCGTCTCAACCGCCACTTCAAAGCCTTGCTGATGCATCGCCAGAATCAACGGTTCATCAAGCTGGAGTAACGGTTCCCCACCGGTGAACACCAGATAACGGGATGAGGGATAATCCTTCGGCCACAGCGAAGCAATCTGGTCTGCCAAGGCTTCCGCTGTCGCATACCGTCCACCTAGAGCACCTGATGTCCCGACAAAATCCGTATCACAGAAACGGCAGACAGACTTGGCGCGATCCTGCTCATGGCCAGACCATAGATTGCATCCCGTAAAACGGCAGAAAACAGCCGGACGCCCTGCCCGGTTGCCTTCTCCCTGCAATGAATAAAAGATTTCTTTGACGGTATAACTCAAGGACACTTCCTTTCAGGAACCATTCCAACTTTCCAGCTGGACAGGCTCATTCAGCCAGATACTCACGCATACTCTGTTTCCAATCCAGACCATGCTTGCGGTCAATGAAATTGTCGATGCGCCAGCTTCCCTGTTCATAGACCATGTCCAGCTGAACCTGCTTCATATCACTGCCCGTGCCATCCATCTCAAAAGTCACAACAGCATGGCTGTCATCCTGCATCGTCACCTGGATGTTCTGCGGTGTCAGATCCCCCCAGTCCTGCCCCATGACCCAATAATCTGCGTCAAAAAAGCCAAACTCGACTTCGTCCTTACGGTCCTTTTCCAAGACCGATTCAACCATCCTGTTCCAATCCTGCGAACAATAGCGTTCATCCAGATTGACTTCGTTCTTTGGGGGCGAACCAGGATCAGGCGGATAATTCCTGCGGGCATCTGCATAGATTGCCTCGATATGGGTTTTCAGTTCGGTTTCCGGCTTCTGGCTTTCCGCCGCCACAGCTGCCTCGACCTTATCCTTATTGAAGCCGAAGTTCCACGCGACTGCCTGCGAAGATGATGCAGCAAGCATAAAACCAAGAATAGTCGCAATACCCAATTTCTTCATATTTATACCTCCCTCGGCAAATTATTCAGGATTGGCGATACCATTGAATATTTTCAGCAGAACCTTATGCTTTTTGACAGTCAAGTCCTCAATATTTTTCGTCTGGGTTGCATCATTCAGAACCTTCCCTGTCGACAATTCAGTCTGCTTGGACCGCATCAGGAAAGGTTTCTTACCATCAGAATAGGCCTTTTCCTCAATCCGATAGTCAGAACTGGAAAAATCCTTGTTCATCAA
>CALGGD010000410.1 GCA_937916185.1 uncultured Oxalobacter sp.
GCATCCACGATGTATTATTCTGGAAGGAATCCACTGGAGCCGGTGTCTTATGATTCAGAAAAGGTTGAGACGGCACGCAAGGGTCAGGTGCGCCGTCTGCACAAGGCATTCCTGCGGTATCACGATCCAGAGAACTGGCAGCTGCTGCGGACATGGCTGCGCCAGCATGGTCATGGTGACCTGATTGGCAGCGGGCCGGATGCCTTGGTGCCCGCATGGAAATCGGCACCGGTGAAAGGGACGCGTTTCCAGTCTGGGAGTGCGTCATCATCAGGGCAGGGATACCGGAAGCCTGTCGGGAAGGCAAGAGGTCAGTCAGACAGCCGCCATCGGGAAGGCAGGTCAGGTGGCAACCGTCATGGTTCAGACCGTGATGGTGCATCCACCCGGCGTGATCCCCGAAGTATCAGGAAGGGCTCTTCCCTGACAGGCAATCCAGGGAAAAGAGGCAGATGACCTGCGTTTCCCATGCTTTTTTCTGTCTGTTTTTGAACAACAAGCCGTTTTTTCAGGTTTTTGGGTTTATCTCAGGGATGCTTTTCTTTAAGATAACCAATCAACGCAAAGTGACCTGAAACAGGTCATTCCGCTAGTCATCAACAACGGAAAGGTGGAAGCGATGCAGGATCAGACACAGGTTCCAACGGAGACCCCCCCTGGCGGCTCCGAGGACAAGCCGGATTTCAAGACGAGGCTGAAAGAAACCCTGCGCAGACGTTGGGTCAAATGGACAGCCATCGGTATTGGCGCCTTCATGGTGGTCTGGTGTGCCTTCGGTATCCTGGCGCTGCCTGGCATCATCAAATCCAAGGCACAGGAATTTGTCGCAGAGAAGTTCCACCGGACGGTTGATTTCAGGGAGGTGTCTTTCAATCCGCTGACACTGACGGTCAAGATGGAAGGGTTGCACCTTTCTGAGCCAAACAGCAAAACGGATTTTATCTCGTTTGAAAAACTGGCTGTTAATCTGTCTTCTGAATCCATTTTCCGCCTGGCACCGGTCATTGAGGAGGTTGAACTGGAAAAACCGGTCGTCAACCTGATCCGGACAGGCAAGAACCACTACAACTTCGATGATTTCATCGCCTTTGCCCTGAAGCCGGAAAAAGACAAGAAGCCGACTTATTTCTCCGTCAACAACATCCAGATCAAAGACGGGACCATCACGTTTGATGACCAGCCGAAAGGCAAGAAACACATCGTCGATACGCTGAACCTGTCCATCCCATTCATCTCGAACATCCCTTCCAAGGTGGATATCCATGTTGACCTGGCATTGAGCGCGAATGTCAACCATGAGAAATTCGAGCTGGGCGGCAAGGCACGGGCGTTCTCGAAGGACAAGGATGGCAATGTCAATATCAAGCTGGAAGCCCTGAACCTGCTGTCTTATATGGAATATGTGCCGTTCAAGACGAACTTCATCTTGAAGGACGGCAGGTTGGACACTGACCTGAAGGTCGGGTTTGTGAAACCGGAGACGGGGGATATGGGACTGACGGTCAGTGGGGATCTGGCGTTGAATTCCCTGATGGTCACCGAGCTGAACGGTAAACCGGCAGTCAATCTGCCCCGTTTTGCCGTGACGCTGGACAAGAGCGATGTCCTGGCAGGCAACATCAATATCGCTGAGATCCTGCTGAGACAGCCGGAAATCAATCTTGCACGCTGTGCAACCGGGCAGTGGAATCTGGAGCAGATGGCGCAGCTGACGCCGATTGCCGATGCGAACAGTGGCTATGAGCCCATCCTGCCGAAAGACCCGGATGCCAAGGTTGCTCCGGCGACCGAGGAAACCGCCTTGGCCTCTGAAGAGTCTGCATCCAGTTCCGCCATGGTTATCGGTCTGAAGAAACTGGCGGTTGAAGGGGGTGTCATCAAGGTTGATGATGCGATGAAGCAGATTCCTTCGGATTTCATGGTGAAGGATTTCGGTCTGCAGATTGAAGATGTCATGGTCAATCTGGGTGAGAAGAACGCCACTGTCGGCAGTGTCCTGTCAGAAGGTGTCCGTATCCAGTTCGCGATGAAGGCGCCGCCGGCCAGTGTCCAGCAGAAAGCCCGGACAGCCGTCCATCAGGCGGCGAAAGCGGCAGGTGGCAGTTTCGGTTTCCTGATTGACCGGATCGACCTCAAGGATTGGGGAATCACTTTCCAGAACACGCTGGCTGGCAAGAATGTCTCGACGCAGGTGGACAACCTGAATGTCAGTGTTGAAAAGCTGTCCAGCGATTTCTCAAAACCGGCACCGGTGACCGTGACCGCCAATGTCAACAAACGGGGGACGTTGGATGTCAAGGGAACCGTGGCTCCTATGCCGTTGAAAGCGGATCTGAACCTGGCACTGAAGGATGTGGATATCACATTCATCCAGCCGTTCATCGATGAACAGGTCAACCTGACGCTGCGGCGTGCTGACCTGTCTGTCCAAGGGCGGGCACAGGTTTCCAAGGCCGGTGACAGCCTGAAAGGGACCTTTGCCGGGAATGCCGCCATCAGCCGCCTGGTCACCATCGACCAGATGACAAAGGAACCGTTTGTCGATTGGAATGTCCTGAAACTCAATGGCATCAAGGCAAACTTGGAACCATTAAATGTTACGGTTGACCATGTCCTGCTGGACCAGTTCTTCGCCAGGGTCATCCTGCGGGAGAACGGTGTCCTGAATATCCATGATATCCTGAGAAGCTCTGCGGGTGGCAAGAAGAGCCTGACACGGAGTGATGAAGGCCTGCCGTTCGACAAGCCGGAAACAGGGTCACCGGAAACAGTCCAGTCCGGGCCTGTCCAGGCAGAGGCGGAAAAACCGGCATCGGAAGATGCCTCAAAGACCCCGCCGATCTCTGCTGTGGGGGCGAAAGAACCGTATGATGTGGCGCCGGATGAGATTGCGCCGGAAGAAACCGTTTATGCCCCTGCCGAAGAAGGGCCGCCACCAAACTATTCACTGGCAGTCCGGAAATTCACATTGACGAACGGCCGTGTCCGGTTCACCGACAACTTCATCCGTCCGCATT
>CALGGD010000411.1 GCA_937916185.1 uncultured Oxalobacter sp.
GGAGTTGACGGCAAGGCCAAGATGAGCAAGTCCCTGGGCAACTGCATCTATCTGTCCGATGATCCCAAGACCATCAAGACCCAGGTCAATGGCAAGATGTTCACCGATCCCCAGCACCTGAAGATCACCGATCCCGGGCATATCGAGGGAAACGTGGTGTTCACCTACCTGGACGCTTTCAGCACCGAGGAGCATTTCCGTGAATTCCTGCCGGAATACGCCAACCTGGAAGAGATGAAGGAGCACTACAAGCGGGGCGGCCTGGGGGACGGCACCTGCAAGAAATTCCTGATCAATGTCCTGGAAGAAGCGTTGCGGCCAATCCGTGCGGAACGTGCCAGATGGGAAGCAGACATCGGTTCTGTCTATGACATCCTGCGGGAAGGGACGGCAAGGGCAGTGGAAACCACAAATGCAACACTCGCCCGTGTACGCAAGGCGATGCGTATCGACTACTTCGAGAACCGGTCGATTGTAAAAGAATGGGAAACCCTTCTGAGACAGGCAAAACAGTGATCTGACGGGCATGGCTGTCAAGGGGCTGGGGACGGTTCCCAACCGCCATGCCGTATGTTGCCTGGTATGGAATCCGATGCCCCGATTCTTTGTCTTCCCTATGTTGTATCGGTTTACTGGGAACCCCTTTCTCAGCTATAATCAGGCAGGTAAGTATATTCAACAATCACCATAATCCCTGTGCTGTCCCTTTTGCAATCCAGATGACCTGTTCTGAAGAGGGCAGGCAAAGGGTGTGTCACGGACGTCATGCAGGGGATATGGTGTGATAAAGGAGCTATCTTGCAATTCCCTTTTGGTCAACAGGTTCCAGCCATCCTGGCGCTTGCAGACGGCACAATATTCCGTGGTTATTCAATTGGTGCTTCAGGAGAAACCACCGGTGAGGTTGTTTTCAATACATCCATGACCGGGTATCAGGAGATCCTCACCGATCCCAGCTATACAGGGCAGATTGTCACCCTGACATATCCCCATATCGGCAATACAGGTGTCAACCCGGAAGACATCGAATCTGGCAATGGCAGAATCCAGGCGGCAGGTTTCATCGTCAAGGATGTCCAGCCTGTCCTGTCCAATTTCCGGGCGACCGGATCCCTGCCGGATTACCTGGAAGAGCAGGGTATCGTGGCAATCTGTGGGATTGATACCCGCAAACTGACCCGTATCCTGAGGGCAAAGGGCTCTCAGAGCGGTGCCATTGTGGTCGGCAAGGATGAGAGCAGGGCATTGATGCTGGCAAAGGGATGCCCAAGCCTTGCGGGACAGGATCTGGCAAGGGAAGTGACTGTGGGTCAGCCTTACGGATGGCATGAGGCCTGTTGGGAACTGGGTACGGGATACAAGGAACCTTCTTCTGAGGAATACAATGTCGTTGCCTTCGATTTCGGTATCAAGCGCAACATCCTGCGCATGCTGGTTGAACGTGGCTGCAAAGTGACTGTCCTGCCGGCAGAAACGCCTGTTGAGGATGTCCTGAAACTGTCTCCTGATGGGATTTTCCTGTCAAACGGGCCAGGTGATCCGCAGCCCTGTGACTATGCCATCAAGGCGGCTCAGGTGCTGATTGAGAAAGGCCTGCCGACCTTCGGCATCTGTCTTGGACATCAGATCATGGCACTGGCTTCCGGCGCAAAGACCCTGAAAATGAAATTCGGCCACCATGGCGCAAACCATCCTGTCCAGGACCTGGATACCGGCAGGGTGCTGATCACTTCCCAGAACCATGGGTTTGCTGTGGATATGGATTCCCTGCCTTCAAACTGCCGCGTGACGCACAAGTCCCTTTTTGATGGTTCCCTGCAAGGGTTTGCCAGGACGGATAAGCCGGCTTTCTGCTTCCAGGGGCATCCAGAGGCGTCCCCCGGGCCGGAAGATGTCGGTTATCTCTTTGACAGGTTCATTGGTTTGATGGCTGAAGCCAAGGCGGAGAAACAGCAGTCTGCCTGAGCTGGTCGGCCGGCTTGAGGTGGATGGATCAACGCTGCCCCTTGGGGCAGCAGAAACAGTGTGCAGAAAAATGCCAAAACGTACAGATATCAAAAGTATTCTCATCATTGGTGCAGGCCCGATTGTCATCGGCCAGGCATGTGAGTTCGACTATTCCGGTGCCCAGGCATGCAAGGCGCTCCGTGAAGAAGGCTACCGGGTCATTCTCATCAACAGCAATCCTGCGACAATCATGACAGACCCCAACATGGCGGATGTGACTTTCATCGAGCCGATCACCTGGCAGGTCGTCGAGAAAATCATTGACAAAGAACGGCCTGATGCCATCCTGCCGACCATGGGAGGGCAGACAGCATTGAACTGTGCATTGGACCTGTACCGTAATGGGGTGCTTGAAAAATACAATGTCGAACTGATCGGTGCATCCCCGGAAGCGATTGACAAGGCAGAGGACCGTCTGAAATTCAAGGATGCCATGACCCGGATCGGCCTGTCTTCCGCACGTTCCGGGATTGCGCATTCCCTGGACGAAGCCTGGGAAGTCCAGCGTCGGATCGGTTTCCCTGTCATCATCCGCCCTTCTTTCACATTGGGCGGCACAGGTGGCGGGATCGCCTACAACTCAGAAGAATTCGATGCCATCTGCCGCCGGGGGCTTGAAGCATCCCCGACCAATGAACTCCTGATCGAGGAATCCCTGATTGGTTGGAAAGAATTTGAGATGGAAGTGGTGCGTGACCGTGCCGACAACTGCATCATCGTCTGTTCCATTGAGAACCTTGATCCGATGGGGATCCATACCGGGGATTCCATCACCGTTGCGCCAGCCCAGACACTGACCGATAAAGAATATCAGCTGATGCGCAATGCCTCCATTGCCATCCTGCGTGAGATTGGGGTGGATACTGGGGGTTCCAATGTCCAGTTCGCGGTCAATCCCCGTGATGGCCGCATGATTGTCATTGAGATGAACCCGCGTGTTTCCCGTTCTTCGGCATTGGCATCCAAGGCAACCGGTTTCCCGATTGCGAAAGTCGCTGCAAAACTGGCGGTTGGTTTCACACTGGATGAACTGAAGAACGAAATCACCGGCGGTGCGACACCGGCGTCTTTTGAGCCATCCATCGACTATGTTGTGACCAAGGTGCCCCGTTTCACCTTCGAGAAATTCCCGCAGGCCGATCCGCATCTGACGACCCAGATGAAATCTGTCGGGGAGGTCATGGCAATCGGTAGGACATTCCAGGAATCCTTCCAGAAGGCACTGAGGGGACTGGAAGTCGGTGTCGAAGGCATGAACGAGAAAACCAAGGACCATGAAGTGCTTCGGGTGGAACTTGGGGAACCGGGGCCTGAACGCATCTGGTATGTCGGTGATGCGTTTGCACAGGGCTTCACCCTTGATGAAGTCTATAACCTGACCCATATTGATCCGTGGTTCTTGGCACAGATCAAGGAAATCGTGGATATCGAGCTGTGGCTTGACGAACAGAAATTCGAGGACCTTGACCGGGATACCCTGTTCAAGCTCAAGCAGAAAGGTTTCTCGGATA
>CALGGD010000412.1 GCA_937916185.1 uncultured Oxalobacter sp.
GCATACTGGTCGCCACAGCCCATCGAAGTCAGCAGCAGGAAACGCTCAAGCCCTTCATAACCGTTCAATGCTTCAGCAACATGGATATTGCCTATCGCACAGATACGGCGTCCCTCCTGGTTCTTGCCGCCCATCAGGCTGACCACCCTGCGGGGTTTAGCCTGCTGAACCGCATGGAGACAGTCATCCAGATTGAAGGCATCCCCTGGGATGACCGTCACGCCCAAGGCTTCCAATGCGGAAGCATCACTGCCTTGCCGGACCATGGCTGCCACGTGTTCACCCCGTTCAACAGCCAGCTTCGCAACCTGTAATCCGGTATTCCTTGTTGCACCGAAGAGCAGCAGGTCACAGGCTGTCATGCAGACGCTCCAAGGGCATCAGTCCTGAAAATCTTCCGCATCGCCTCGACCTGGTCGGGCAACAGTTTACGTTCCTCATCACGTCCGGCATAAACCTTGAACATGATTTTGCCTTCAGCATTGGCAAACTGGATGCTGACTGTCTGGGTGTTCATGAAAGGACGTTCAACCAGATAGATGGCCTTGCAGCTTTCGTGTTTCAGGTGCCCATGCAGGGGGCTTTTCGGGGAAAGGTTGTAATAACCATAAGCGATTCCCCCATTGGGCACTTCGCCAGAATATTCAAAAATCACATCCCCTGTGTTGATGATGATGGTCATCTTACCCAGCTTCGACAGAGCCTTCATGATATCGACAAAACGGCTGCCATCAGTCCGTTGCCAGATTTCCTGGGGCAGCAGCTCAATCAACTGTGCGACAGACAAACCATGTTCCCTTGACAAGGGTTCCAATGAGGCACCTGGGTTTTCTGCCAGCTGCTTTTTCAAGGCTTCAATGGTGCTGGAAGGCGTTTCTTGATGGTTTTGTTGCATGAATCCCTCTTTTCTTGAAAAAAAACTGTCTGATGCTTGATTCAGCAAATGAGAACAATTATCATTTGCGAGGTCGAATTATAAATGATAAAGAGAATCGTTCCCATCGTCAATGGAACGGTCAGACAGCAGAAGCAGGAATACAGTGCAAGATGCCAGAAACGCCTTCTATGCCATTCCAGTACCGGCATAACAATCAGATGTCCAAGCCGCTGGTCAGAGGGCTGTGTCTTGCTGTGACACTGGTGCATTGCCTGATTTTGGGTTGGATTGCGCAGAATACTTTGCAGTCGGTCGCCATTGAAGGCGGCGGTGGCGGCGGCGGCGGGGGTTCCGCTGGCACTGGGGTGATACAGGTCAGTGTCCTGCAGGTGCCACAAGGGGAAGACATCCGGGCAGAAGTGCCAGAACCCAAGGCTGAGCAGATTGTCGCCACGGAATCCGATGAGGCTGACAGCAGTTTTACCGTAGTCCGTAAGCGGGAATCAGAGACAACGGAGCCACCTGTCCAGCAGAACCGCCCATCACCGCCGGTACAGCAGGCGGCGGTTGCTGAAGGGAACGGCACCGGTTCCGGGGGTGGTGTCGGGACAGGTCAGGGCACCGGTGTCGGCAGTGGTACAGGCAGTGGCTCCGGTTCCGGTGTCGGCAGTGGTATCGGTTCAGGGGTCGGTTCCGGTGTCGGCAGTGGTGCAGGCAGTGGGCAAGGCGTGCTCAGGGTTTCCCTGTCGGCACTGCGCTACCGCAATGCTGTCAAGCCTGAGTACCCGGAAAGTTCGATTGAACGGCGTGAAACAGGGCAGGTCAATATCCGGGTGGTTGTCGGCACAGATGGGGCAGTGAAGAATGCCGGGGTGGAACATTCGTCTGGGTTCAAGCGGCTTGACAATGCCGCGCTCAAGGCAGCGAAACGGACGACATTTTATCCTTATATAGATAACGGGGTGGCAGCGGCAGTCATGGCAAGCATTCCATACCGCTTCAACCTCAATCGATGACAGGGCTTGGATATAAAAAAGGAAAGACAGGGAGCAGCAGTCAGAAAATGGAAGCAACGGAAAACGTTTTCGGATTCAGCCATTTCATCAGCCATAGCGATTTCTTGGGCAAATTCCTCTTTTTTGTCCTGATTGCCATGTCCATCGTGTCATGGACCATCATCATCGTCAAAGGCATTGCGGCATGGAAGCAGAAAAACAGCAGCCAGGCATTCCTGCAGCTGTTCTGGAATGCCACTTCATTGGAAAGTGTCCAGCATGAAATCCAAGTCCATGGCATCCAGTGCCCGTTCTCGCACCTGACCGCCCATGCCCAGCATGCGAAGGTACACCATGAAACCTATGGCGCTTCCAAGCTGTCTGAGGCGGGCACCCAGCAGGAATTCATCATCCGGACCATGCGGATGGTGATTGATGAAGATGCCACCCGGCTTGCCAAAGGACTGACCGTTCTGGCAACCATCGGGTCAACCGCCCCGTTTGTCGGGCTGTTCGGGACAGTCTGGGGCATCTACCATGCGCTGATTGCCATCGGTGTCGGCGGTTCTGCCTCTTTGGGACAGGTTGCCGGGCCTGTCGGTGAGGCGCTCATCATGACCGGTATCGGTCTGGCAACCGCCATCCCGGCAGTCATCGGTTACAACTGGCTGCTCCGGATGAACAATGTCACCCTCGCCAAGCTGGATGCGTTTGCCAATGAGCTGCTGACCTTCCTGACAACCGGCAAACCCTATGCCATGCCGCAGTCATCAGACATCCCTGATACCAAGGCCGGCAAAGTCATCCCATTTGCACGGAAGGAAAAATAATGGCTTTCGACAGCAGGTTTTCTTCCCGTCAAAGCGGTGCCCCGATGACTGAGATGAACATGATTCCACTCATCGATGTCATGCTGGTTCTTCTGGTCATCTTCATCGTCACGGCGCCATTGATCGGGCAGGCGGTCAAGATCGACCTGCCCAAGGCAGATTCATCGGCAGGCATCCAGGTGCCTGCCAAGATGGCGGTTTCCATCAGTGCCGATGGGACACGCCATATTGATGGAAAGCCGGTCAGCCGCGAAGAAAGCCGTGCGCTGTTTGTTGCCGCCGCCCAGAAAAAACCGATGCCAGAAGTCCATATCTATGCGGACAGGCATACCGATTACCAGTCCGTTGCCCAGACATTGTCAGATGCCGGGCAGTCAGGACTGACACGCATCGGGTTTGTGACACAACCCGAAAAATAAATCCATAAAAAGACAGGCAATCATTTATCAACCCATAACATTGACAAACAACTCTTTAAAAGGAATAGGAAAAACATGAGAAAGCAATATCCGGTTATCGGGGTCTGCCTTGCTTCAGCACTCTTCTTGGCATTGCAGGCAAGGGCGCAGGAAGCAGGCACCATCGCTCCAGTCAATGATACCGCCCAACAGGAAGCCGCCGCAGAGGTAGCGACGGTCAATGCCCAGCAGGAAGCGCCTCAGGCAGATGCCGCGCAGCCTGCTGCTTTGCCTGACAGCATGGCATCCGGTGATGTCATGCAGATGGATGCCATCACCGTCACAGCGACCCGTCAGGAAGAAAAAATCCTGAATGTACCGCAGACTGTCAATGTCATTACCCGTCAGACAATGGACGACCATAATGTCAATACTATTGAAGAAATGGTTCGTCATACACCGGGTGTTCATGTTTCAAGAACAGTATCTTTAGGGCAATCTCAATTTGGTGATTCAAATGCGATTTCTATACGTGGGGTTGGTGGCAACCGCATCCTGACGGTGGTTGATGGTGATCGTGTGATGGAACGCACTGGATTGAATGGTGATGGTGGCAACCGGATGTTTGTTGATCCGCAGATGCTGAAATCCGTCGAAATTACACGCGGTCCAGCGTCAACCTTATGGGGGGCTGATGCGATGGGTGGTATGGTTGCTTACCAGACACTGGATCCGGATGATTTGTTGAAAGGCCGTCAAGTGGGCGGTAAAGCCATGGTTGGTTGGGATGGTCTTAACTATGGATGGACTGAACATGGTGCATTTGCATTTCAACCGAATGACAAACTGCAAGGCTTGATTGGCTATACGCATAGAAAGCAGGATGAGACTCGGCTAAGGAGAGCAAAAAATAGAAATTGTGGGCGTGAAGGAACCAAATGCAACGCTTTTCCTGAAGCCGATATTGAAGTCAATAATGTCTTGGGTAAGCTGATTTACCGTCCAAACCAAGATCATCAATTTAAGTTGACAGGCGAGTACTTTGAATCTCAGACAGATTCGAAACTTGGTTTTTCAACGATGACAGGTAGAGAATTTAAAAGTGGGAGCGATAAACCTTCTCAGGAAATGACCAGATGGCGTCTGGCTTTTGAACATACATGGGATGTCAACAAAAACTGGCTTGATAACCTGAAATGGCGGGTGTCTTATTCCAATCAAGAGAGGGATTATCGGCGTAAAAACGATTATGTGACACGAGGTGGTGATCGAGAGTATGATGATCCAGAAGATCTTGACATGCTAAAAAACGGAATGTTTGTGCCATGGACGGGTAAATGGTATCCAGGTTCGTTTTTCCAAAATATGCTCGGTGTTGATGAAGATGGTTATAGCTTAGAGGATAAAACTGTAAGAACTCTGAGAAAAACTCATTATGAACAAGAAATGTATCAAGCTGACATTCAGCTGACTTCGAGTTTTGATTGGGCGAATACCTCACATAAAT
>CALGGD010000413.1 GCA_937916185.1 uncultured Oxalobacter sp.
TTGGCTTCTGAGGAGATGGAAACAGTCCTTCCAGTTGCCGAGGGCTACCCCAAGGGAAAATACCTGCTGCTGTTCGACCCGTTGGATGGTTCCAGCAATATTGATGTGAACGTTTCCATCGGGACGATTTTCTCGATCCTGACACGCCCTGAAGGAACAGGTGATGTAACTGAAGCCGATTTCCTGCAGACAGGCCGCCACCAGGCTGCTGCTGGTTATGCGATTTACGGCCCACAGACACAGCTGGTACTGACGACCGGCAATGGCGTGAACGTCTTTACCCTCGACCGGAGCGAAGGCATCTGGAAACTGACGGTCCGCGATATCAAGATTCCTGAACAGACGGCGGAATATGCAATCAATGCTTCCAACCAACGGCATTGGTTTGCACCGGTCAGCCGTTATTTTGAAGAAGTCCAGGCAGGCGTGGAAGGTCCCCGTGGCAAGAATTTCAATATGCGCTGGGTCGCTGCCATGGTATCAGACATCCACCGTATCCTGAACCGTGGCGGCATCTTCATGTATCCGGCTGATGCACGCAATGTAAAGAACGGTGGACGCATCCGGTTGATGTATGAGGCAAACCCCATGTCGATGCTGGTTGAACAGGCAGGCGGTGCCGCTACCAATGGCCTGATACCATTGATGGATGTCAAACCGGAAAGACTCCATATGCGGGTGCCTGTCTTCCTGGGTTCCAAGGAAGAGGTTGAACGGGTGACCCGTTACCACCACGAAGCAGGATAACCCTGTACATTCCTGACACTGCGGAACCACTGTCTGAAAAAGGCAGTGGTCTTCCTTTTTCAGATACACAACAGAACAGCACCGTTCCGCAGGGCTTTGACGGAAATCCTGCAGGTTTCCGGAAGGGATTATTTCCCCCAGACGGCCAAAAAAGTTAGAATTAAAGCTTATGACTAAAATGCCTGCTGACTATGGCTTCCATAGGCCTCAGACAGGATCAGGAATACCGATATGATCACTTTCCAAGAAATCATCTTCAGACTCAACCAGTACTGGAGCCGACAGGGGTGCGCCCTGCTCCAGTCCCAAGACATGGAAGTCGGTGCTGGGACTTCCCATCCAGCAACATTCCTCCGCGCCATCGGCCCTGAACCATGGCGTGCCGCTTATGTCCAGCCTTCGCGCCGTCCCAAGGATGGCCGTTATGGAGACAACCCGAACCGCCTTCAGCATTATTACCAGTATCAGGTGGTCTTGAAGCCCTCCCCGGAAAACATCCTGGAACTTTATCTGGGTTCCCTGACAGCCTTGGGGCTTGACCTGAAACAGAATGATGTCCGTTTTGTGGAAGATGACTGGGAAAACCCGACGCTTGGCGCATGGGGATTAGGCTGGGAAGTCTGGCTCAACGGAATGGAAGTCACCCAGTTCACTTACTTCCAGCAGGTTGGCGGCATTGACTGCAAACCGACCCTGGGTGAAATCACTTATGGGCTGGAACGCCTCGCGATGTACCTGCAGGGGGTTGAGAATGTCTATAACCTTGTCTGGACTGAATGGGATGACCATGGTGTCAAACACCGCCTGACTTACGGTGACGTTTACCATCAGAATGAAGTCGAGCAGTCACGCTATAACTTTGAGCAGTCAAACACCCCTTTCCTGTTCTCGCTGTTCTCGAATTATGAGTCGGAAGCAAAACGCCTGATCGCCGAAGAGCAGGAACTGACGCTGCCTGCTTATGAGATGATCCTGAAAGCTGCACACACTTTCAATCTGCTGGATGCGCGTGGTGCGATTTCTGTGACAGAACGCGCTGCTTATATCGGCCGCATCCGGGCACTCTCCCGTATGGTGGCTCAGGCTTATTATGAGTCCCGCGAAAAACTGGGATTCCCGATGTGCCACAATGCAGACCGTACCGCCTGACAGACTGCCATGGATAGATTTTGAATGGATACCCCGCTGTTCCTGAAAGAACGGTGAAGCAAAAAAAAGGTTCAATTATGAATAAAACCCTGCTTGTCGAACTTCACACAGAAGAACTGCCACCGAAAGCTTTACCCAAGCTGGCGGATTCATTTGCAGGTACGATTGAGAAAAGCCTCCGCCAGGATGATTTCCTGACAGAAGCGTCCAAGACAACCGTCTATGCGACACCCCGCCGTCTGGCGGTGACCATCACAGATGTCCACCCTGTCTCACCAGACCGCCCCATCCGTAAGAAAGTCCTGCCGGTCAATATCGCCTTTGACAAGGATGGGAACCAGACACCGCCTTTGAAGAAAAAACTGGCATCCATGAACATCGCGGATATCGATGTCTCAACCCTTGAAGTTGCCCGTGACGGCAAGAATGACTGCCTGTTCTACAGCTATACGGCAAGCGGTATTCCACTGGTCACAGGATTGCAGGCTGCGGTTGAAAAAGCCGCAGCGGGACTGCCTGTCCCAAAAATGATGACCTATCAACGCCCTGACGGTGAAACCGTCCAGTTTGTCCGTCCTGTCCATCAGCTGATTGCATTGCATGGCAGTGAAGTCCTGCCAATCACATTCCTTGGGTTGACCGCAGGCCGTATCACACAGGGACACCGTTTCCTGTCCCATGGGGATATCGAAATCAAGAATGCGGACACTTACGCCAGTCAGCTTGAGACTGAAGGCAAAATCATCCCTAGCTTCAATGACCGTAAGGAACGTATCCGCTCGATGCTGCTGGAAAAAGCCCATGGCGACAAAATCCTGATGCCGGAAGCACTGCTGGACGAAGTCACTGCGCTGGTTGAATGGCCGGTTGTCTATGAATGCCATTTTGAGGAATCTTTCCTTGAGGTTCCACAGGAATGCCTGATCCTGACAATGCAGACCAATCAGAAATATTTTGCGGTCACCGACCAGAACGGCAAGCTGCGCAACCGTTTCCTGATTGTCTCCAATATCGAGACAGACACACCTCAGCGCATCATTGATGGCAATGAAACGGACACCCAG
>CALGGD010000414.1 GCA_937916185.1 uncultured Oxalobacter sp.
CCCGGATCATTTCGCTTTGTATTGCTTATAAAGGCGGGGTCGTGGAACGGGACGAAACAGAACAGGGGGAACGAAAGCTCCTGAATCTTGGCCATACCGCCGCTCATGCGATTGAAAAGTGCAGCGGATATGCGGTTTCCCATTTCCTGCTCGATACAATCCCCGGTGTGGAGCGTCCTGCAATCTGTGGCATCATGCCAAACGAGAAGGGACTGCCGACTTATGTCCTTGACCTTGGGGCGAATGTGGACTGTGAGGAGGAGCATCTGCGTCAGTTTGCGTTGATGGGGGCGGCGCTTTATACGAATGTCGAGAACAGGCCCTCGCCCAGGGTCGGCCTGCTGAATGTCGGGACAGAAGACATCAAGGGCAATGAAGTTGTAAAAAAAGCAGGCCGACTGCTCAAAGAAGAACTGCAGAATGGTACACTTAACTTCGTGGGCAATGTTGAGGGCAATGATATTTTTGAGGGAACCTGTGATATCGTTGTCTGTGACGGTTTCACCGGCAATGTCATGCTGAAGGCAGCTGAGGGGCTTGGGCGTTTTTTCCGGAATGTCCTGGTGTCCCAGCTCAAGAGCAGTGCATTGAACATGCTGGGGGCATTGCTGTCCCGCAAGGCGTTGAATGCAGTCCGGCAACGGTTGAATCCCTCCCGTTACAACGGCGCCTGTATGCTTGGGTTGAGAGGGCTTGTGTTCAAGAGCCATGGTGGAGCAGATGCCTATGCATACGGTTTTGCCATCAGACGGGCATATGATGCCGTCAAGGGCGATGTGCTCTGCAAGATTTATTCCGCTATGGCGGATTTGATAAAGGATTCAAAGGGAGCCGATCCCTTGATGAAAGAGACTGACAACGGTAAACAGGATAAATGACAGAATGACCATCTACGGCAAAATAATCGGTACCGGCAGCTATCTCCCCCCTAGGCGCTTGACCAATGAGGATATGACCGCATTGTTGGCGGAAAAGGGGGTTGAGACTTCAGATGAATGGATCAGGACCCGAAGCGGGATTGCCGCACGCCATTATGTGGATGAAGGCGTGTATTCCAGCGACCTGGGGGCGCAGGCGGCGAAGCATGCGCTTGAAAAGGCAGGATGTGATGCCGATGACATCGACATGATCATCTGTGCAACAACGACACCCGACAATTTCGGTGGTTTCCCCAGTACTGCCTGTGTTATCCAGCATAAGCTGGGCATCAAGTCCAACTGTGCGGCAATGGATGTGTCCGCAGTCTGCTGCGGTTTCCTTTATGCCATGTCCACGGCGGACAGTTTCATCCGTTCGGGTATGTGCAGGACGGTGCTGGTTGTCGGGGCGGAGACCTATTCCCGCATCATCGATTTCCAGGACAGGACGACCTGTGTCCTGTTCGGGGATGGTGCCGGCGCAATCGTCCTTGCCGCTTCTGGGGAACCCGGTATCCTGGCGACCGCATTGCACGCTGATGGTGGCTTGGGCGATATCCTGAACCTGCCAGGCAGGCCGAACAACGGGGCCATCGAAGGCAGCCCATATGTCCATATGGATGGCAAGGCTGTCTTCAAGCAGGCGGTTTCCTGGATGGACCGTGTCGCCCTTGAGGCGCTTGAAAAAGCTGGGATGACCACTGCAGATGTGGATTGGCTGGTTCCCCATCAGGCGAACCTGCGCATCATGCAGAGTTCTGCCAAGAAACTGAGTATCCCGACGGAAAAAGTCATCGTCACGGTCAATGAGCATGGCAACACTTCCGGTGCCTCAATCCCATTGGCGGTTGATGCCGGGATCCGGAATGGGCGCATCAAGCCGGGACAGAATATCCTTATGGTTGCCATCGGTGGCGGCCTGACATGGGGTGCCATCGTGGCAAAGGTGTAATCTGAACAACAGGAGAAACAGGATAGACCATGGCTAAATTCGCTTTTGTATTTCCGGGACAGGGATCCCAGGCGGTTGGCATGCTGAACGGTTTTGCCGGGAATGCCGCCGTACAGGAAACCGTGGCAGAAGCT
>CALGGD010000415.1 GCA_937916185.1 uncultured Oxalobacter sp.
CGTGTGCTCTTCCGATCTGTGTGTCCTGGCGATTATACGGATGTGGGTAAACCGCGAAAACGCGGTTGCCAACAAGCTGACTGCCCCGACTGGTGTACAGGTCATCACCCGCAGCGGTCCTTTGGACAATACATCTGTCACTGCATCCAGCCTGCCGGAATTGGAAAAACGTTTCCGTACACCGGTCTCAAAGTTCCTGAGCCAACAGGAAATCATGCAGGGAACACCCGCCCAAGCCATCAGCCAGCAGCTTTCTGCTTCTTCCCGCCTTGTCACAGGCAATGGACAATCCATCGCCCTTTTCCACTGGCAGATGACGGCTTCCAACCATACAGACAAGGTGTTCATGATCCTTGCCTATGGCAACCGCGATGGACAGACACATCGGGTGTTGTGCCTGGACCGTAAGCCTGTCGATATCACGGATGGACACTGTGGCAATGCCATCGCTTCGGTTTTCCATTTGAAGGTACCGGCCAGCAATCAATAAGCCGATACCCGAAAAAGTCATAGGACGGGTGGCGGACAGCTCTGATACAATGCGCAGACTGGCAATGTTTCCAGCTTCATGGGAGCTGCCATTTATGACCTGGATCAACCATGAAACTGAACCCAGACCGCCCCATCCTGTTGACCGCATCCGCCATCCTGGTGGCGATGCTGTCTGGTTGCGCGACCAACCCTTATCATGATTATTACAGGGCAAATCAGATTCCTGAAAATGAAAAGCGTTATCTCCAATACCTGCCTGAAGAAGGCTCACCGTTGCTGACAGCTTCTTCCGGGGATACAGTCTCTGAACTGGATGAGGCGCTGTCACATGGTTTTGTCATTATCGGAACCTCGACATTCAATGCACCGCTGGTTGATACAGAAAAACTGGCTGAACAGGCAAAAGATGTCAGGGCGACCCATGTGCTTTATGCGGCAAAACAGGCAGGCAAGGTGACAGGGTTTGCACCACAGGCAATGACAGAAGCCAAGGCGCAGGCGCTTTCTGAAGAAACGACCCTGCATACCCAGACCCCTCCATCCCCTGAGCCAGCAGAAGGAAAAAGCAGTGATGCGGAAGATAAGGAAAAACCTTTCTGGGGAATAGGTTATCTGCCTGTTTCTTACAATAAACAGCGTTTCAACCAGTCTGCGACTTTCTTGGTCAAGAGCTCAAAGGTTCCTGCCCTTGGACTTGAGACGCAGTCACTGACCGCTGACCAGAAACGGCGGTTGGGTTACAACCGTGGTGTTGTGGTAAAGCGGGTTTTCTACGATTCGCCTGGATTTGCGGCAAACCTGAAAAAGGGGGATATCCTGTACAGTGTGAACGGGATTGTCATTGACGGTCAGCGCCATTTCCAGACAATCGCCAGAAGTTACGCCGGAGCAGGCCGTTTGATGGTGTTTGAAGTGCTGCGTGGCGTTGAACCGATGCAGATCACCCTGAATCCCGCTGATAAAGGGCTCAGGAAACCCCCTCTGCTGGTTGAACAGGGGGGCGGCATGCCTGTTGAGCATGTATCCACAGGAAAAAACGGAACGGCTGACAGTGATGCCCAGAACGCAGAAGCCTTGAAGACACCCGAGGAAAAACAGCAGGAAGCCGCCCAACGCTGGGCTGCCCGCAAGAAGGCCTATGATGCCCGTATCCAGAAGAAACAGGCACGCGCCAAGGATGGCTTCTTCATGGGGATGTTCCATTCTGTGACAGACTGGTTCAGCAGCGATGACTGACTGTACCTGGTCCTGTTTACCCAAACGTCTGTCCATGACAACGCCTGTCCGGTTGACTGGAGTGGAACCGGATTGATGTATGGCACAACATTGCAAAATGAAACAATGGCTCCTTCTGACTGCCCTGTTGGGCGCAACAGCCTTCCCCGGTCTGGCAAAAGCCCAAGAAACAGGGAATTGGCAATTGCTGCTCGAAGATGATGAGACCGCCATTTATGCCGCTGGCCCTGTCACACAGGAAAAGATGAAGGCGGACGGCATGGGCATACGCATCCACAGCAAGCAGGCAGATTCGGATATGCATCTGTTGGTCAAGGCAGGCTGTGAAGAACAGCAGCTGTATGTGATTGCAGGTATGGATATGGATCCAGACAGCCCTATTGAGGATGCCCTGATGCTGCCACCGATGAAAAAATTCACTTTGGATGCCCCAAAAGGGTCTGTTTATGGCAGACTTAGGGAGATGGTTTGCGGAGAATGACCGCATTTTGATTTTTTGACTGACTTTTCCGATGAGGATGACTATGAAAAAAACGTTGACCGTTGCCCTGTTGGGCATTACCGCATGGGGTTGTTCCACCGCATCTGCCGCTGGTCTTGCTGGATGGTCCCAGTTGACAGGTGATGACAACGGTGGTGTCTACCTGCAGAAACCCCTGCCGAATGCTGAGGTCCTGAAAAAACTCGGTATGAATGTCCGGGTAATCGACAAGGCCAAAGGCACGGACTCTGCTGTCCTGTATAAGGCTGACTGCGAAAAACAGACTGTTTCGATGGTTGCCGGTGTCGATATCAATGAAGATGGCTCCATCGGTCAGACCCATCCCTTCCCAGATGACCAGATTACGACTGAAAAAGGGACTGTCGGCACGGTCTATGGCAAAATCATGACCCTGATCTGCCAGTAACGCCAATGATGAGAAAACTGTCCACCCTGCTGCTGTCCCTGACAGCGGCGGGGGCGGTGATGGCAGCGCCTTTTGAAGCTGTCTGTCCGCCTTGCCAGCCCATTGGGGACACGGATGACGGGATTTTCATCGCCAGAAGCCGGAAAACCCCTTCTGAGCTGCCAAACAGCAACTGGTTCCTGACGGCATTTACAAACAGCGACTATGGCAGGCTGGACCATATCGACGTCCTTTACCAGGCAGACTGTGCCAAACGCAAAGTCTCCGCAGTGGAACTGCATCTGTTTGATGACGCAGACAATGAGCTGACAGATAAGGGGGAATATACCGTTGCCGTTGACAGGATCAGCCATTCCCCAAAGGTTCACGCCATCATCCTAAGGTGGCTGTGTCCATCAGAATAGTTACCCTTTCCAAGGTAACAGGATATATCAATCCGCCGTTATACAGGGATCCTACCCGCCTGCAGTGAAAACGACACTGTAAACAGGGCTTTTCAGGATACCCGCCGCCTTTTCCTTCCCTGACAGCGACTGGTTGAAAGCGGAGATTTCGGCCGGCTCACAATCCACAAGATACTCAATCAAGAAACTGTCTGGTGCATCTTTCGGCAGATGCAGGTTTGGCAGGCTTTGGAAACGCTGGTTTTCACGCATCACTTCGCCTGCCAGGTCGAGATGCCTGGCAAGTGCCTCATCTGTGATGCCATGCGCATCAAGCATGCCGGCAGCAGCACGGAGTTTCTGGATAAGCCCGCTGTCATCGGTCAGGTCAATCCCAAGTTCCTGTGCCTTGTCGAGATGCTCGATGGTCTGCTGAAAGGAACCTGTTGCAACAGCATATGGCAATGCATGCTGCAGATCGCCATGGGCAGGATTGGCCGCATAGGCATAGACGCGGGTTGTGGCTGATGGCATGCCATGGCTGACATAGATGCCGATAACATCAAGAAGCACGGGAACACTTCGGGTCAGACGGTAAACATTACGGATGCTGTTATGAATATCCCGGGTATTGCCCATGAGTGAATGCCAGACACCACGCATCAGCCATCCTTGTGCTGGATTGAAATTGATCAGCCCATCAATCTGGAATCCAATGCGATGCCATTCAACATTGCCTTTCTCGATAAACCGCCCTTGCCCTTTACTGCGGAGTGTGTTGAGACTGTCGAGGATTCTCTGTTCAGGTAATGTGCGTCCAGCTGTCATGGCATGACCTTTTATCCGTGATGTTGATGGGATCTAATATTCCATCTGTAATTGAAAACCGGCAAGGGACAGTATCTTATCCTGTTTTTTCTGTCCAGGTCTTGTTTTCTGATGCATTGCCCTTATTTATTTTATGTTGCCGGTCAAGATGCACCGAGAATTATAGACTGTTTTTTGTTTTACAGTTCAAGGGCTGATGGATATTGACATGTCCAGACATCAGCCCCTGCTTTGAAAGGATAGGAAAATGGAATTCAAGATGAACAGGGCTTTCCTGATTGA
>CALGGD010000416.1 GCA_937916185.1 uncultured Oxalobacter sp.
CTTTGATCCGCAGCAGCTCAGGGCCGTATTTCTGCCATCTGCCGGTTTCCTGCCAGAGTTCAGCAGGCTGCACGACAGGCATCAGCAGTTCGACAGCGCCAGAGCGGTTCATTTCTTCTCGGATGATGTTTTCAACTTTATGGATGACACGGAGGCCCATCGGCATATAGGCATAGATGCCGGAGCCCAAGCGCCGGATCATGCCTGCCCGGACCATCAGCTTATGGCTGATGACTTCCGCGTCTGCCGGCGCCTCTTTCAGTGTTGAAATAAAAAATCGGGATGCTCTCATAACAGTGAATACTTTTATTTCTCAACAGGGTTATAATCGGTATGATTTTAAAGGATTAGCTGGCGGATGCGTTCATGGATTGCCCGGACACCGGCAAATAGGCGCCTGTTTTGTTGCAATGGGATCAGGAAAGGCAGGCATGAAGCCTGATGGGCGGGATTCATGGATGCGGGAAGCCAAGGCATTGAGGTGGATCATGCTTGACCGGGAAGGTTACCGCCCCAACGTCGGGATCATTCTGTTGAACACCAACAATGAGGTCTGGTGGGGAAAACGGATCAGGGAGCAGTCATGGCAGTTCCCCCAGGGGGGCATCAAGCATGGGGAGACGCCTGAGCAGGCCATGTACCGTGAGCTGCGTGAAGAGACGGGCTTGAAACGTGAGCACGTCGAGATTATCGGCCGCACACAGAATTGGCTGCACTACGATGTCCCTCCCCATTTCATCCGGCGTGAGATAAGGGGGCACTATCGGGGACAGAAACAGATATGGTTCCTGTTGCGGATGCTGGGACGTGATGCGGATGTTGACTTGAGCGGCATCTCCGAGACGCCTGAGTTCGATGCATGGCGGTGGCATCATTATTGGGTGCCGCTGGATGTCGTCATCGAATTCAAGCGCAATGTTTACATGAAGGCCCTGCAGGAGCTTTCCCGGTTCCTTGAGCCTGTCCCGGAGAGGGACCGGGCGCTTCCAGGCTATGCTCCTGAGCGACAGCCGCCTGGATCCGGGCAGGCTGCCAGGAAAACCACAACGCCAAGACAGGACAGGCGGCAGGAGAGACATGATGGCGGAAAGAAAAACGGGTGATTTGTTCCGGGCTGGCTGGAAAGGGCTGGCGGTTCTGCTGCTGGTGGCTTTCAGCCTTCAGGCAAGGGCGGACATCACGATTCTGGGCGACGGGTTCCCGGATGATGAGGTGGAAGACAAGCCCAGGGAATTCAAGGTCCTGCCGGTCGTCCTGCCGGCATACCCGCAGGAAGAGGACCTGCTGCCGTTTGAGATCGGCCCGACCCAGACCCTGAAGTTCTTCCTGGATGCGAAATCCATCTCCATCAGCGGGGAGGATGAGGTTCGTTATACCCTGGTGGCAAAGAGTTCGACAGGTGCCCTCAACATCAGTTATGAGGGGCTGCGCTGTGCCAGCAAGGAATACCGCCGTTTCGCCTATGCCGACAGGCGCGGCGAATGGACGATGTCCAAGAGCGAGGCATGGCGTCCGATCAATTGGTATGCCAGCAACCGTCCCCGTGCCGTGCTGTGGCTGGACTATTTCTGTGATGAGGCCCATATCGAGGGGCCTGTTGAATTGATTGTGAAGCGCCTCCGGTACAATGAACCGCTTCAGAAAGAAAACAAATACAATGCCGGTTAAGCCTGCAGGACAATCATGTTGTCACGGTGGATCAGTTCAGGGTCGCCTTCATAGCCGAGTATCCTGACGATTTCCGCTGATTTGTGCCTTGCGATCAGCGCGGCTTCACGGTAGGAGTAATTGGTCAGCCCACGGGCGACTTCATGCCCCTCCCCGTCAATGCAGGAGATGATTTCGCCACGGGCAAATTCGCCTTCCACACGGATGACACCGATAGGCAGCAGCGACTTGCCTTCCTTCAGGATTTTCTGGACTGCGCCTTCATCAAGGAAGGCTTTTCCGGCGGTCTGGAGGTGGTCCACCATCCACTGTTTCCTTGCCTGGAGATGGCTGTCGGGTGCCAGCAGCTGTGTCCCGATCAGTTCTCCTGCCGCCAGACGGGTCAGGACATCGGGTTCCCGCCCCCATGCGATGACCGTATGTGCGCCGGAACGGGCGGCGCGTTTCGCCGCCAGGATCTTGGTCAGCATGCCACCGCTGCCGATGCCGGAACCCGCGCCACCGGCCATCTTCTCCAGTTCAGGGTCCCCTGACCGGGCGGTCTGCACCAATGTTGCGGCGGGGTCTTTGCGGGGGTCGGCTGTGAACAGCCCTTTCTGGTCTGTCAGGATGACCAGGGCATCCGCCTCGACCAGGTTTGCCACAAGGGAACCCAGCGTGTCATTGTCACCGAACTTGATTTCATCGGTCACAACCGTATCGTTCTCATTGATGATCGGGATGACATTCAGATGGAACAGGGTCATCAGCGTCGCCCTGGCGTTCAGGTAACGGGTCCGGTCTGCCAGGTCGGCGTGGGTCAGCAGGACCTGTGCGGTGTTCAGGCCATAACGGTCGAAGCTCGTCTGATAGATCTGGGCAAGGCCCATCTGGCCGACGGCCGCGCAGGCCTGCAGCTCGTTGACCTCGACAGGACGCTGCCTGAAACCCAGCTTCAGCATGCCCTCGGCGATGGCGCCGGAGCTGACCAGGACGATCTCTTTTCCCTGCGCATGCAGCTCGGCGATCTGTTTCGCCCATGTCGCCACAGCGGCATGGTCAAGGCCATGGCCGTCATTGGTGACCAATGATGAACCGACCTTGATGATGATGCGCTTGGCGTTCTGGATGGCTGAGTTCATTTGTTCCTCCAACAGGTGCAAAGACCGGTTATTCAATCGGCTTGAAGCGCGGGTCGTCCGGGTCGATGGAATCGATGTCACGGGCTTCTTCCGCAATACCGGTCTTCCCTTCCCGTTTTTCCTGGAGCCGCAGTTCCTCGAAATAATGGTAAACCGCTTCCATCAATTCAGGGCATCCGGATTTTGTGTAGGCGGAAATCCCAAACACCGGGCCTTCCCATGCCAGGCTTGAGACAACCGCATCGATCCGTTGCCTGCGTTCTTCTTCAGGGACCAGGTCCAGCTTGTTCAGGACAAGCCAACGGGGTTTCGCCGCCAGTCCAGGGTCATATTTTACCAGTTCCGCCGCCAGGGCCCTTGCATCAGCGGCGGGGTCCGCCGTCCCTTCAAAAGGCGAGGCATCGATGACATGCAGCAGCAGGCGGGTGCGCTGCAGAT
>CALGGD010000417.1 GCA_937916185.1 uncultured Oxalobacter sp.
AGCCAGACAGCAGGTACAGCCGGTTGGCGTTCTTGGCGATGCCCCTGTACCGGACCTTCGCATAGCCGAACTGAACCTTTACACGAGAAAGGGTGTATTTCATCAGTATCGAGAGTACGATGAACATCACAAGGTTATCCTTGAGATTGGATATCATAAAGAACCTTCTCTTGGCAAAGGTCAGATACTACATGTGCATATTCATAAAAAACCAGGTGTTGAATATCACGGACAAGCCAAAATTAAACGGCTTACAAAGTCTGACCCTCTTTATCAGAAACACAAACATTTATTCAAAGGAGTTGACCTATGAGAGGTAATACTCTGGAACAGTTCATAGATGACCTGCTTACCATGGGAGGACCTGAAAAAGAGTTCACTTACAAGAATCACCGCTATTTTCTTGAGACTCGTGCCATTTCTGAAACAGAATCAGACATGTATGTTTTTGAAATATTCGAGGATGATAACAAAGATTGTGAGTATCTCTGCCACTGCATAGGCAAGGACTTTGCTGAATGCGTTGCAAAATTCGAGAAAGAACGCATTTTTGAAGGCAAGACCATCTATGAAGCTGAGCAGGACATCGAGGTGGTTTTTGGTTGAGGAAGGTCTGAACAACCGCTGAAATTGCGGTATCCAGACGCACCTTCTTCAATTTTTCCCTCAAAACCGGCAAAAACAGCTGATTTCTGCTGTCATCACCACTCATTCCTGCCGACAGCCTGAAACGCACCCTCAGCAGGTATTCTCCCCGACAATCAGTCTGACGATGCTATTCGATATTCAGCTACTGGCATCTGCCTCCATAAGGCTCGAGAACCTTCAACCTTTCAATCTTTGCAACTTTTGTAAAGAATATGTATAGTAAAATACTATAATATTTCTTTATAAATGATAGTCTTTAAAAGTATTTTGATGGAGATAGGAGATGCCCCAGACAGTCAGTGTGAATTTCAAATTGGATGCCGATGTCAAAAAAAACATGGAACAGGTCTGTGCTGACCTGGGACTTTCCATGAGTGCTGCCTTTACGATTTTTGCCAAAAAGGTCGGCAGGGAAAGAAGGATACCGTTTGAGGTGTCGGTTGACCCGTTCTATTCCGACAGCAATATGCGCCATCTGGCAAAGATTATGAAGGACATCAAAGAAGGCAGAGCCCATTTTCAGGAACATGACCTGATAGAGGTGGACTGATGCGGCTGCTATGGGAAGACAGGGCGTGGGACGATTACCTGTATTGGCAGAAGCAGGATAAGAAAACGCTGAAAAGAATCAATTCGCTCATCCAAGACATCAAACGAAGCCCTTTTGACGGCATGGGGAAACCTGAGCCACTGAAGTACAATCTGAGCGGCTTATGGAGCAGACGCATCGATGACACCAACCGCATCGTCTATTACGTTGAGGACGGTATTGTATATGTTGTTGCCTGTCGTGAACACTATGACGCTTGACTAAGTAAAGGCTTCATTCCCCCATGACAGTCGGCACAGGTTTAATGCCGTCCAGCTTCTTGCTGAACTGGGATTTGAAACCGTCCGAAAAAACTCACTCCTGCAAGTATTCCAGGATATTCATGCATGGATTTATTCCTGTCCATGTCATGAGCTTCGCCAATCATTACTGCTCGATTATTTCTTCAAGCTGATGGCTGATGTCCCTACCACCATACATAATCCGTACAATGGTCACGGTATCTGTTGATGCGTTGACGATGTAAAAAATCAGATAGTTTTTCACCGGCAGGAAGCGGATACCCTGACTGCGCCAAGGTTCTTCTTTGTATAAAGGGTTCCTTTCCGGCATGGATTCAAGTGACCGGATTGCCTTCATTATCCTAGCAGTCATCCTGCGGGCAGTTTCTGGAGCAAGTAAGGTGTATGCGATGTATTCGTAGATATCCTGCAAATCCTGTTTTGCCTTGAGGGTATAAACAATTTTCATACGCCGTATAGTCTCTTCATTTCTGATTCAACATCGTCAGCGGGAATGGTACGACCGGAGACCATGTCGTTTATTCCCATCTGCATTTCAGCGTCAAACTGTGCTTTTGTCAGGTTACCAACCGTAACAGGGCTTGCAGGTTGCAGTTTCATTTCAAACGGCATCCCCCGCTGGATGACAACCTGCTTGAGAAACATCACAATGGCATGGGACATGGGAATCCCCAGTTGATTGAGGATTTTCTCTGCCTGTTCCTTTGTATCAGGGTCAACACGGGTATAGACATTTGCTGTTCTGGTTGCGGTTCTTGGCATAGCCCCCTCGTTCCGTTAGATATATCAGATGATGATATCTCAATATGCTTGCTGAAAGCAAGCTAGAAGAAATCACTTCTTCATATCCATACTTTACCAAGCATGACTGATGGCTGGACTAATGATCTGCAACGAAGTCTGATTCCTGATGGTGTTTTGCTTCATTCCATCTTCATCATGGTAGGGACAGCTTCCCGATTGTTCAGTTTTTTCTTGAGCTCGGACTCGAAGCCATCGGTGAAATTGTCTTTCCGCAAGAATTCCCCGAAGACAATCAGCCCGCGTCCATCGTATTCAACGACCATTTCTGACAGGATCGGACGCCCATTCTCGACATGGTAGCGGTAATCCCGTGTTTCCTTGCGGTCGATGATCCGCCCGTTTACCCGTTTGACCTTATGCCAGAACTCGAAGCTGATGGTGAAATCATCGGCATCCTTCTGTTCCGTGACTTTGTATTCAACGGTCACTTCTTCGTCAAACACGTGTTCCATGCGGAGGCTCTGCCCCTTGAAATGCAGGACTGCCCTGGGGTAGTCCTTGTACTGCCTCGTTTCGGTCCAAGTGCCCTCCAGCCTGTCACTGATACTACTTCCCATGGAACAACCGGAAAAGGCAAGAATCCCTGTAAACAGGGCGGTTGCCAATAGATTGACCTTTTTCATAGCGATTCCTTTTCTCAATGCACCGAGACAACGCCTTCTGCATCTTTGCTGACCTTGCCCCGTGCGAGGAGGTCATCAAAGGCGGCAGTGAAGACTTCGGTGAGTTTCGGTGTCTTCTGTTTAAAGCCGAAGCCATGCACCGCCTCGGCGATGAGGGCGGTCTGGTTGATGCCGACCCGCATCTGGGCGACCTTGAGCAGCGCAGCTTCGATCTCATCCTGTGCGATATGGGTGATCATGCGGCCGCCTTTCAATCTGACCGGCATTTCTTTGATGACCGGTGGATAGAAGAAGTCGCCTTTGCGCCTGTACATATCGTTCTTTTCAATCTGCACCATGTCTGCCTGGAGTTCCGCTTTCATTGCCGGGGTGATTTTCGGTGTATCGGCATAAATCGCCTTGGTGAGCACATCGACATGGACCGGGAAATAGGTGGTGATCAGGTATTTCAGGCAGGTCTGCCTGCCGAACGGTCCTTTCGGTGACATGGTGGATGGCACGGCGACTTCTGGGGCAGGGTCGAAATGGTAGGGGTTGGCGGCATCGACTTCTTCCGCTGCGGTGACGACGACCATTTCTTCTGGCTGCTCTTCGGTTTTTTCTGCCTTGGCTGCTGGCGTGACCTGTGGTGCGGTATCGAGCTTGAAGTTCTTGATGGCTTCTTCCACGGCTTCTATCAGGCGTGCGCCTTCTGCCTGTGGATCCTTGACCCAATCCGGTGACCAGACGCGGTAGGTCTTCCAGCCCATGCCCTGGAGCACATCAGGACGGATGCGGTCTCTTTCACGGGCGGTTTTCGCCGCATGGTAAGACGCGCCGTCACATTCGATGGCGATGGCATAGCAGCCCGGATGGTCTGGGTGCTTGACCGCCAGGTCGATGCGGTAGCCGGAACAGCCGACATGGGCATCGACCTGATAGCCTTTGGCGGTAAGCAGGTCATGGATGGCGGTTTCTATCGGTTCATCCTGGCTGGCTTTGGTCTGGACGGTTGATGGCAGTGCCTGCTGCCCCTGGATGGCGAATTCCATATAGGCCTTCAGGAGTTTCGGGCCATCGGTGGTGATGCGGTTGACATCGATGTCGGTCGGCAAGATGGAGCCGACAAGCTTGATGTTGAATTTCGCGCGGGTGATGGCGACATTGAGGCGGCGTTCACCGCCCTGCTGTCCCAACGGCCCGAAGTTCATGACCATCTTGCCATCGGCTCCCTTGGCATAGCCGATGCTGAAGATGATGGTGTCGCGTTCATCGCCCTGGACGTTTTCAAGGCTCTTGACGAAGAAAGGTTCTTCCAGACCTTCGTTGAAGTATTCCTCGTACTCCGGCCGTTCGGAACGCATCCGCCGGAGGGCGGCTTCAATCGCCTGCTGCTGGACGACCCCGAAGGCGATGACGCCCAGCGAGCGGTTGAACCTTCCCTGTTTGCAGGCTTCAAAGTGCCCGAACACCATTTCTGCGATTTTCTGGGCTTCGTTGACATTGCCTTTACGCCCGCCACGGTCATAGACACCGTCGGGCACATGGATGTATTCGACCCCGATGTCCGGCATGTCTGCCATCCAGGACGGGAAGGTGACCAGCCGGTTCTGGTAAATCTCAGCGTTGGAGAAGGCGATCAGGTGTTCATGGCGGCTGCGGTAATGCCAGAGCAGCGTCTTTTCAGGGAGCAGCGAGGCTTCATCCAGCAGGGATTCAAAGACATCGTTCGCCGCTTCGTTCTCTTCATCGTATTCATCGAAATCGCTGTCGGTGGACGCATTGAAGAAGCTGGTCGGCGGCATCTGCTTGCTGTCCCCGGCGATGATGACCTGTTTGCCCCGGACGATGGCACCGAGCGCGTTTTCTGTGCAGACCTGGGAGGCTTCGTCGAAGATGACGGTATCGAAGATGAAGTCTTTGGATTCGAGGAAGAGGCTGACGGTCAGCGGCGACATCATCAGGCAGGGTTTGAGCATCCGGACAAGGTTCGGGATTTTCTGGAACAGCCTGCGGATCGGCATGACGCGCCGCTGTTTCGCCAGCTCGCGTTTGAGGATGCTGATTTCATCACCGCCAGAGGTGAAGGAACTGAATGCCGGCAGTTTGTTGGTCAGGTCGGCGCTGATGCGGTTGCGGGCAACCTCGAACTGTTTCTTGTCGAGGGTCTTGAATTCGGCAATCAGCGCATCCTGCTGTTTGCCCCGGAAGGTTGCCACGGCAGGATATTCCGGCATGACGCTGTCGAGCCAGAGGTTGTAGAACCGTTTCTGGAAGGTCGGGACAATCTGGTCATTCGCCAGTCTGGCGGCTTCGCACTGTTTCATGAAGTCGTCGAGCCCGGTCTGTGCGCATTTGGCGACAGCGCCCCGGTAATCAATCCAGTCCTGCAGCTGCATCATGCCGTTCAGGCAGGCTTCATAGCGCTGGTCAAGTTCGCTGAACGGCACGGTATAGAAGCTGTCCGGGTTGTCGAAGAACTGGGTGAATCCGGTGTTGTAGGCGGTGTATGCAGCCATTTCTTCATTGAGCCGGGCCAGGTAGCCGGCTGCCTGTGCCTTGGTGGCTTCATGGTCTGTGCCACAGAGTTTCTGGACAAGGGCTTCTTTGTCTGATGCAGACTGGATGGTGTTCCGGAAACCGTCTGCCCAGTCGAACGCGCCACGGACAGCATCCCAATCGGTTTCCATGCCGGTGTAGAGCCCTTCGTAGTGCTGCCGCAGGGTCGCATCCTGGTCATCGATGATGCCGACATAGGTCTGCAGGGCGGTCAGTTTCTGCTGGCACGCCTTCATCAGCTTGAAGGCGTTGATATGGTTTTCCAAGGCTTTGAAATCGGTGTCAACGCCCTGATAGCCCGCACCGAACAGCTGGGCAGCCATCGGTTCTTTTTCCTGCAGGAATGCCTGGTGTTCTTTCATCTGGCGCAGTTTGCCCAGCGTGTCGATGATATGTTCGTCTGACAGTTCGGCACCGACCTTGATGCTCATGCTTTCAATGAGTTTCTTGTCGTTGCGGTAGTCGGAATTGAACAGCTTGAACATCGAGTTGTAATCGGTGCGGAATTTGCGGTACAGCGTATCGCAGTCGAGGGTCAGGATGTCTTTCTCGAATTCCGCCAATACGCCATCCCGGATGGCGGCATAGCCGTCTGCACGTTCACGCAGCATGGCGAGGGTCTTTTCCGCCACGGTGATGTCAGCGGTTTCGCTGAACGCCTTGTAAGGCATGGTGTTCTCAATGAACACCCGCAGGGCATCTTCATGTTCTTTCAGGGATGATGTGGTGGCGAGGTTCTCGAAGCCGGAAAAGTCTGCCTTTGGATCGGCTGCCCGCAGGGCTTCATGCAGCCCGATGATTTCCTGCCTGGCGCCTTCAAAGATTTTCTGGGTGTCCTTGCAGTAGGCAATCTCGTCCGCCAACGGGGCGATACCGTCCCCCAGCAGCCAGCTGGCAGGCACCTGCTGCGCGTCTTTGAGCGATGCCAGCATACCCTGTGCCGCATCGAAACCGGCATGGCTTTCGGTGATGCCGAGCCCAAACTGCGCCTTGATCTCACTGCCCAGTGCAACCAGCCTGCGGGAGGCGGACTGGAGGTTCTGCAGGTTCATGGCGATGCCCTGCCGCAGTTCATTGGTCAGCACGGGAATCTTGTTCGCGCCATACCACGGGTTGCTGCTGAGGTCGCCGCTCATGCCCTGGAGCCCCCTGACCAGGGTCTGGAGGGTTTCTGTCAGTTCAAGGAAACGGGCATCGGAAACATGAC
>CALGGD010000418.1 GCA_937916185.1 uncultured Oxalobacter sp.
TATGTTGACGAGCAGTACGCCATCGGCGACCTGGACCGGGTGCTGCCCCGGGCGGACATCCTGCTGTTGGGCGAAGTCTATGCCGCCGGTGAGCAGCCGATTGTCGCGGCGGATGGCAGGACACTGGCGCGGACAATCCGGCTGGCAGGCAAGGTCAACCCGGTGTTTGTGGAAGACATTCACGAAATGCCCAAAGTCCTGCTGAATATCGTCAAGGACGATGATGTTGTCATCACCATGGGGGCAGGATCGATTACCTCGGTGGCAGGCTCTTTGAGGGAACAGGCATTGGACCGGTAATCCAGACAGGACAGATTGAGAGAAAAGCAATGAAGGCAACAGATTTTGGAAAAGTGGGGGTCCTGTATGGGGGCAAGGCGGCGGAACGCAAAGTGTCACTGGTTTCCGGGGCAGCGGTCTGCGAAGCGTTGAAAAGCAAGGGTATTGATGCCCATCTGTTCGATACAGGCACCCAGGATGTCGCCAGCCTGCAGCAGGCGCAGTTTGACAGGGTCTTTATCGCGCTCCATGGGCGGTATGGGGAAGATGGCTGTGTCCAGGGGCTGCTCGAGCAGATGCAGGTGCCTTATACCGGATCAGGGGTCATGGCATCCGCAATCGCCATGGACAAAATCATGACCAAGCGGGTCTGGATTGCAGAAGGGCTGCCGACCCCGCGTTATATGGAACTGAAAGCCGATTCCGACCCGATTGATGTCGTGGAATACCTGGGTCTGCCGCTGATTGTCAAACCTGCCCATGAAGGTTCCACCATCGGGCTGACCAAAGTGACCTCACCGGACCAGCTGGCGGCGGCCTACCAGAAAGCGGCAGAGATGGACAGCGCCGTCTTGGCAGAGGAATTCATTGCCGGCAAGGAACTGACCTGTGCGGTGATTGACCGGAACGGGGAACCGGAAGCATTGCCGCTGATCCGCATCATCGCCCCGGATGCGAATTATGACTATCACAACAAGTATTTCAGCAATGAGACACAGTACCTGTGTCCATGCGGCCTGGATATCGGCATTGAAGAAGCCATCAAGGAGTATGTCCTGAGGGCTTACAAGGCATTGGGCTGCCGGGGTTGGGGACGTGTCGATGTCATGCTGCGGGAAAGCGATTCGAAACCTTTCCTGCTCGAGCTGAATGCCTCACCGGGCATGACAGGGCATTCACTCGTGCCGATTGCGGCACGGCAGGGCGGTCTAAGTTACGAAGACCTCTGTGTGACCCTGCTGGAAGGGGCGACCTTGGATTACATCCATCATAAGAAGGGCTGAAAACGGCTATGTGGCATAACATCCCGCTGCTGAAGAAACTGTCGAACTTCTTCTTCTGCCTGTTTTTCCTGGCAGTGGTGGCGGGTGTCTGTGCCTGGCTGCTCAAAAAGCCGGTTTACGCATTGCAGCTGGTCAAGGTGCAGTCCATGGATGGCAAGCCGTTGAACCATGTCAGTGACATGACCGTCAGGAATATCGCCGTTCCTGGGATAAAGGGCAATTTTTTCACAGCGGACCTGGAAGAGGTCCGCCAGGCATTCGAGTCGGTACCCTGGGTGCATAAAGCCAGTGTGCGCCGGGAATGGCCGGACATTCTCCTTTGCGCCGTGGAGCCGCAAAACGCAGCCATCCTGTCCGGCGGCAGCGTCGGAACCCACCAGCAGATGGGCATCGGCGACGGCCTGATCCCGGATGTTTTAGACACCGGCATCTACAATGAAATCCAGATCGTAACCGACGAAGAGGCCATCCATACCACCAAGGAGCTGGCACAGTCCAACGTGCGGCCCACCCTGCCCGACGCGGAGGCGGGGGACATCACCGCCGCCATGCCGATGATGTTGGCCATGGACCAGGTGGTGCCCGGCTTTGCCGCCTATGAGACCCTGCTTTACGCCCCGGAGCTGAAATTCTATTCCAACCGGGTGAAGATGGATGAGGACCTGAACACCAGCGTGAAGCGCCTCCACTGCCTGGGGGATTCCAGCGGCTGGACCCGGGGCCTGATGATGGCCTCCGCCATGGGGGTGCTTATGGGAAGGAGGCTGGCAGGATGCTAGTCACGCAGTACGCCGTGGAGACCCGCTATCCGGATTGCGACGCCATGGGGGTGGCGCACCATGCGGTGTGGCCCGTGTGGTACGAGGCCGCCCGCATCGACTGGCTG
>CALGGD010000419.1 GCA_937916185.1 uncultured Oxalobacter sp.
TGCCCTTCCCCTCTCTCTCCGTTGGTGTATTGGTCTTCAATGGTAATGAACTGACCGCCACAGTCACTCTTCGCACGGATGACGGTAATGTCTTTGCCATCTTCAATCTTCAACCAGACCTGCCCGGTGTCGTTCTTGATGGTGTTTTCTGTCACCTTATAATCACTGGTATAGATATAGTAGGTCTTTTCCCCACTCTGCCTGACAGGCAGCCATTCCCCTTCCTGCGCCATGGCAGGTGCCATGACAGCGGCTGTGCAAATGGCAAGCATCAAGCCTGCAATCCATTTTCCCATAACAATTCCTTTCAGGGGCTGGTCAGAAAAGACCATCCACCTGTCCCAGTAGATGACACACATTACTGACAGTTTTCCATGTCTGTCCTGTTTTGGCAAGACAGGTTGAATCAAAGCTCGAGCGATTGCTGCCAGCTGCGGAAAACCTCATGCTGGAGCTCAGGAGAGAAGACATCTTCCCAGGTATAGCCGGCAACTTCAACCGCCTTGAGGCGGTCGGCGACACAGGCACGCAGTGGATCAATCAGGTTCTCAGTAACAGCGGTTATCTTGCCGTCCTGGAAACGGATAAGCCCACGGTCATACTGCCCGCCGAAGAGGTTCCGTTCATCTGGATGCGCATAATAATCAAAAGGATCCTGCTTATGATTCCGTGGGGTATAGGCAAGGAGGCGGATATCAAACACATCCCCTTTCCCTGTTTTATTGAGGCTTTGTCCAAACGCATGCTCCAAAGCCGATACGATGGCACTGCCATGGGAATCAAAGAAATGCGCCTGTTCAGGCCGTGTCATTTCGCGGCCAATGAGGAAGGGACGCCCGGGACGTTCGCGCATCGCTTTGAGATGGGCATCTATCGGACGGCTCCGCCTGTTCTCAGGCACTGTATGGAATTCAAAGGCATCACAGCAGACGGTGTAGTAGATGTCTCCGACAAGCAGGAATGTCATATCAGGCAGTTCCGCCAATGCCGCCTCAAGTTCTTCGCCTGTCAATCCTGTTTCTGCTGTTTCCATGGAACCATCTGGTTGGTTGTCTTGGGTTTGCCCCCATACGGCATTATGGCAAAATCCAGCGGGATTTGTGACGTTTTGGCAGAACATCGGCTTACAACGTGGACTTACGGCAACAGGCTCCAGCCGGCATTTCACAGACATGCCCACCATTTTGCCCCAGCCATGCCTGGATAAACCCAAATGCCAGGCATATGACAGGAACCGGCCCGGCCACCTGTTCTTTAATGGTTGACGCATTTTCCACTGGCAGGCATGATGTCATCAATAAACTACTGGCGGCAAAAACAGGAGCTTCATGCCATGGCGACCAATGATTATTCCTCCCCCCTCACCAGTCCTGTCCCGATTGAACTCATCCACCAGGTGAAACAGGATCCAGACAGCATCATCTCTGTATCAACCGATGCCGTCACGCCAGAACTTTGCATGCTTGCCGTCTCACACAAGCCGGAACTGCTGGCAAAGCTCCCGCCAGCCATCTTGACTGAACGTTTCTGCGACAAAGCCATGGACAAGCATCCAGAAGTGTTTCCCTATCTTCCAGAGGACTTCAAGACACCTGAACGCTGCATGGCAGCAGTCAGGCACGATGCAGATGCCCTCCAGTCTGTACCAGGCCCCATGATGACGGAAGAACTCTGCTCCCTGGCCGTCGAGGTTGATGGCGGAAGCCTGCGTTTTGTGCCGGAGGCCCTGAAAACCCGGGAACTCTGCGAGAAGGCGGTTGAAAACACGCCCATGGCCTTGCAGTCTGTTCCTGAAGAACGCCGTACTGAAGCACTTTGCCAGTCTGCATTGGACAGGCATCCTGGCACCATCCGTTTCGTCCCCATACATTTGATGACAGAAGAACGGATACTGGCGGCCATCGGCCATGATGCGGATATCCTCCAATATCTCCCAAAGAAAACCTTCACGCCCAAGGTCTGCCGCCAAACCATCCAGAAAAACCCGATGTCCCTGGCATATATCCCGGAAAAGCTGAAAACCGGTAAACTCTGCCAGCTGGCTGTTGAACTCAACGGCATGGCTTTGGAATTTGTGCCGAAGAAAAAGAAAACCGCCATCTGCTGCCTGACCGCCGTACTGGTTTCGCCTGGCGCAATCGGATTTGTTCCGGAAAAACAGCTTTCGCCCGTCCTATGCCGTATCGCCGTGAGGAAGGAAAGCACCCTGCTCAATGTGATTCCGCCCAAGAAACGGTCACCGGAACTGTGCCGGATTGCTGTCCAAGGCGATGGACTCATGCTTTGCGCTGTGCCAGAGAAACTGAAAACCGGCAAACTCTGCGCACTGGCTGTTCAACAAAATGGCGCAGCCTTGCAATATGTCCCGGATGAACTGCGTACTTATGGACTCTGCCAGCAGGCGGTTTCTGTATTGCCGGCAGCCCTTGAATTTGTACCTGATGAACTGCGGGATGCGGACCTATGCCTTGCGGCAGTGGAAAACAATGGGATGGCACTGCAGTTTGTACCCGAACCCCTTGTAACCAAGGAACTTTGCTGGACAGCGGTCACAAGACACCGGCGTGCCATCACATTTGTGCCAAAGACACTGCGTACCCCCGACCTGAACAGGCTGGCACGGTCCAAGAAAAAAGGCTGACCTTACTGGACGGGACATGCTTCCCGCCATCCCGTCCTTATCCGGTCATTCGCCGTCCACGTTGTACTGCACGGCATTTGAATACTTGAGGATGCTGAATCTGCCGTTCTTGAAATCCAGCAGGAAAGACCCCGACCCATACTCGCCCAGGGAACCTGCGAAATACAGCAATGTGCTGTCCTCCGCATAGTGGATATCCATGTCTGAGAAAACCATTTTCTCCCCGGAATCCATAAACCCTGTGAACGGCGCAATATCAAGGTCATAAACCCGTCCAGTCTTCACATCCACCAAGATAGGATTCAGGCAGCTTGTCCCACATCCCGGCATAGCCAAGATATAATGCCCCCCGAAATTCACCTGCCCCCCTTTCAGCGCACGCCGCAGATAGGTGCGGTAACTATGATGGCGGTCAGAAATATCCTTGGCAAAAGGGCCATGATAGACAGGTACCTGATAGGCTTTAGGATTGACTGACGGGAAACGCTCAGTCAATGGCGGAACCTTTTTTGGGGAAGCTGACAGCGGAGCCGCCTGATACTGTTCAGCGTGGGCCTGCATGGAAAACGGCAGCAGGCACAGGCTGCCAAGCAGTATGGAAAGCAGGGATTTCCTCATCGTACACCTCTCTTTTCTGGGAACCGGACATGGTTTCCATTGTATCGGTGAATCATCACGGCAAGGAAGGTTTCCGCAACGGCAAAGGCCCTGAAATCTGCCAAATGACACATTTTCCCATCCATTCCCATGCCATGAAATTTTTACAAATCAAAAAAAGCGCCATTGTCGAAACAAAACATCCTGAAAATGATATTTCAAAAATCATTAATTGACACAAAATATAAATAAATCCAAATAAATATCATCTGAAGACGCAAAAACATATCGAATCAGTTAAAAAAGCGCGACAATCGTATCAACAGCATGAAGGATGTATTCAATCCATAAGGCATGCGCGGCAGGATACTTACCTCTCAGGGGGAAAATGATGAAAAGAACATTGATTGCGTTGGCAGTGTTGGGGGCAGCATCAGGTGCCGCCATTGCACAGTCCAACGTCACTATCTACGGGATTGTTGATACCGGCTATGTCAAGAAAACCGGTGAAGACCTGAAAATGGACAGCAACCTGGACAACCGTATCGGTTTCAAGGCGATTGAAGACCTGGGTGGCGGCCTGAAAGCCACGATGAACCTGGAAAAACGTTTCAACCTGAATGACGGCACCAACCGTTCTGACCATGGAAAAGACTGGGAAGGCGCTGCCAATGTCGGCATCAAGAGTGACTGCTGGGGTGCTTTTGTCCTAGGACGGGTCAATGAACTGCCGACTGAAGCCATCCGCCGTTTTGACCCATTCGACCAGGATGGCGTCGGTGCGATGATTGAATCCACCCAGCGTTCTGAAGCCATTGACAATACCATCCGTTACGATTCGCCGACCTGGAACGGTTTCAATGCCAAGGCAAGCTATTCCCTGGGCAAGAACATGAACAGCAGTTCCCGGACCATTGACCATGTACTGGTCGATGACACCAACCACAGCCGTGGTTATGACAATGATGGCTATGCGTTGGGCCTGAATTACACCAACGGAGGCTGGGATTTCACGGCAAACTATTCCGTCCTGGCTGACTCCAACCGCTCTTCTGTCTGGAATGCCGGTGCCGCCTACAGCTGGGATACCGTGAAGGTTTCCCTGCTCTACCAGATGACGCGTGACAAGGGGGCAAAAGAAGGGGATTACTCCGCATGGGCTGATGGCTCGACATACCACAGCCCATCGCTCAGCGGCATCAACTGGAAAGAGGACGGTATTGCCAACGACTATGTCCAGAAGCAGTGGTTGGCAGGATTGGAATGGAAAGTCGGCCCTGGCCGTCTGAATGCTTCTTTCCAGTATGTTGACGCGGAATTCAACGGTGGCAAGAACCTGGGAGATGCCGACATCTATAAATATGCTGTCGGTTACACCTATGACCTGAGCAAACGCACCAGCCTGTATGGTATCGTAGCCTACAGCGACTGGGATGACGAAGGTGCACTGGGCAGTCAGTTCGCTGGCAACGGTGCAGGTCAGGGTATCGACCAGGACAAGACCACCTCTTTCCAGGTCGGTATCACCCACAAGTTCTAATCTCGGTTAGAACCTGACCTTGGGGCTTCCCCGGAAGCCTCCCAAAATGGGTAACGTAAAAGGCTCTCTTCGGAGAGCCTTTTCTGTTTTATAAAAAATATACCCAAAAACTGAAAATTGGTATAATAATACCCATTATAGAAGCAAGACAGTGCAAAAATGGAATGGACAGTGGTTTTATCCAATCAGGTCAGAAGGCAACAGAAGAAACTGCCGAAATTGGTTCAGGATGCTTTGCTGGCACTTCTTTATGTGATCTTCAGGTAAAAGGATCAGAAGCCGTTGGTTGGCGGAATTACAGCAGGCTTACTGGAAAGAAGGATTTTTTCCACTGTCATTTGAATAAACGTCATCCCCGTTATGTTGCTGTCTGGAAGCTGGAATCAGAAATCATTAAATTGATAGAGGTCAGATATGTTGGAACTCACGAAGGTGTCAACTACAACCGGATTGATTGAATACCGGTTTTCTGTCCCGCCTCTTGGTGCGGAGAAAATCGAAAATGCTGTCAAGGCTATCCTTGAAATGGCAAAGGATCAGGCAGCCGTTGATAATCGGGAAGATGATGCTAAAACCTATTCCATAGAAGAAGTTTTTGGCCCGAAAGATTCTGCTGCGGTTCTACGGGGGTTTCGATACCGCGATGACCTGACACAGAAACAGGTTGCTGATGCGATTGGTTCAACGCAACATCGGATTTCTGAATTGGAGAATGGCATCCGGAAAATCTCTAAAAAGATGGCGGAACGGTTGGCGGTCTTCTTCAAGACTTCACCGGCTGTTTTTTTATAAATTTTGTGGATGTGGTCATGACCTGTCACTTCATCCATGTAAATAGCGTCATTCCAACGGCTGACTATAAACTGAAATTGACTTTTGAGAATGGTGAAAAGAAAATTTTCGATGTCAGGCCATTACTGTCACAACGTCCATGGGCATCCTTGAGGGATTTGGATTTTTTCATGAAAGCCAAGGTTTTTGGATGTTCAGCCGCTTGGGACATGGAGACGGATATTGCATTGCGCCTGAAATCCTGTATGGAAACAGCATCCCAGAAGCGGTGCAATAACCGGATGGCTTGCCCTGCATTCTTATGAAGATGCCGTTGAAAATGGTTTATAAAACATTGGATCAGCTAGAACCGATGTCCCGTGAAGAACTTGATAGGTTGGCGATGACTGATGAAGAAATCGATTATTCGGATATTCCGCCATCCCCTCCTGAAAAGTGGAAGCAGGCTGTCCGTGGCGGCTTTTACCGTCCTGTAAAACAGCAGGCTGATTCAGCTGATGATGATATGCGTGATGAATATGATTTCACAGGGGCACGGAAGAATCCCTATGCCAAGAGGCTGGTTTCAAAGGAATAGCACTTTCAGTTCTTTTCTGATTTGCCGGGATTTCCTTGCACCATCAATAATGCGTTCCAGCAGTTCCGGTGAACAGTCTGCATGTGGTTTCAATACAATGCCAAGAAGCTGTTCGAGATGGTTTTTTGTTTCCAGCCTTGCATAGCGGTAGGCGATGTAACTTGTCGTGTTGATGAAGGGATGGTCTCCGGCATTCAAGATGCAGGCATCATCATAGGGAATATCTGGTCTGATGGATGTTGCATTCACCAGCAGGAACTGCTGTCTTGGCAGGAATTCAATATCAACCGGCCCAAGGATGACGAAAAACAGGTGCTCCTTGTTTTGTCCGGAAGGCATGAGGAAGGTCTTGCCAACAGAAATCATGGCGTTGTGGAAAAGGCGTTGGCAAGAGAACGGTATCCCTCAATCCGTTCAATCAGGGCATCTGTTTTTTCTGAAGAGAAGCCAAATGCCTTGAAAAGGCTGCGGTAATCTATCGGGATACTTGAACCGTGTGGGTCTTGCCATTCTGCACAATGGTCATGTGTGAAATTCCGCAGCTGGGATGCGCTCATATGACCGAACCTGTCCCAGGTTTCGTCTAGGATTTCGAGGTCTGTTTCAGACAGAACCAATAAATCCTGTTCTGGAGAACGGATCATGCTTGGATCAACAAGAGAGACTTCACGGTTTTCCCGGTCTGAGATCCATTCGTCCCAACCGCCCGAGGAAGAATCAATCATACCGTTGATATGGTTGAGTGTCATGGACAGAACAGGACCATGCGGCATCGAGACCAAAGAATCATGGGTAATTGGTTCTCCATATCTCTGCAATGACAATCGTTCTGCCAGATACATCAGTTTCATCAGTTTCAGGATTGTCAGTTTACCACCTGCCTTATAGAGGAAAAAGGCGGCAACCTGTGCGGCGCATCTGTCGCTGTAAAGTTCATGTGTCATGCCGATTCCCCTTTGCTTCTGATAAAGACCTGGTTCTTCATTCTAGCATGGATGGAGACAGTCCGCGTTATCAACGTGACTGCTGTCATTTGTGTTGTTTCCGTTTCTTGACTGCCTGACGGTCCAGTTCAGCCAGCCAGTCGAGTTTTTCCTGGATTTTCTTCTCCAGCCCGTATGGGGTGGGCTGGTAGAAGGGGATTTCGTCCATCCCGTCCGGGAAGTAGGTCTCTCCTGCCGCATAGGCGTTGGGTTCATCATGGGCGTAGCGGTATTCCCTGCCATAGCCGAGTTCTTTCATCAGTTTGGTCGGCGCATTGCGCAGATGGATGGGGACATCCCGCGAACGGTCTTTTTTGACAAAGGCACGGACGGCGTTGTAGGCGATTTCGCCGGCATTGCTTTTGGCGGCGATGGCAAGATAGATGATGGCCTGGGCGATTGCCAGTTCGCCTTCTGGACTGCCGAGCCGTTCATAGG
>CALGGD010000420.1 GCA_937916185.1 uncultured Oxalobacter sp.
TCGTCACGGCCGTTCTTGATTTTGTAGAGCGGTGGCTGGGCGATATAAACGTAACCCCGTTCAATCAGCTGCGGCATCTGGCGGTAGAACAGCGTCAGCAGCAGTGTACGGATATGCGCACCATCCACATCCGCATCGGTCATGATGATGATCCGGTGGTAACGCAGTTTATCGATGTTGAATTCATCGGGACCGATACTGGTGCCCAGTGTCGCAATCAGGGTTGTGATCTGCTCGGAAGACAGCATTTTCTCAAAGCGGGCCTTTTCGACATTCAGGACCTTGCCCCGCAGGGGCAGGATTGCCTGGAATTTCCGGTCCCGTCCCTGTTTTGCCGAGCCGCCAGCCGAATCCCCTTCCACCAGGTACAGTTCGCAGAGGGCAGGGTCTTTTTCCTGGCAGTCTGCCAGCTTTGCTGAAAGGCCAAGCCCATCCAGCACCCCCTTGCGCCCTGTCAGTTCACGGGCCTTCCGTGCCGCCTCCACAATCTTGGTGCAGATGATCTTGGCGTCATTGGGTTTTTCCTGGAGGAAATCCGTCAGGGTCTTGGTGATGATTTCCTCAACGGGCCCACGGACTTCGGAAGAAACCAGTTTATCCTTGGTCTGGGAGCTGAATTTCGGTTCTGGAACCTTGACCGACAGGACGCAGGTCAGCCCTTCGCGCATGTCATCGCCCGTGATATCGACTTTCGCCTTTTTCGCCAGTTCATTGTCGGTGATATAACGGTTGATGACACGGGTCATCGCAGAGCGCAGTCCGGTCAGATGGGTGCCGCCATCCCGTTGGGGGATGTTGTTGGTGAAGCAGAGCACCTGTTCGTTGTACGAATCATTCCACTGCATGGAGATATCGACAAAAACCAGCGTACCCTGTTCGCTGATGCGTTCGCCTGTCGCCTGGAAGATGGTCGGGTGTATCGCCGTTTTCCCTCGGTTGATGTATTCCACAAAACCACGGGTACCGCCTTCATAGGCAAAGACCTCTTCTTTGCCTGTCCGCTGGTCGAGCAGGCGGATACGGACACCATTGTTCAGGAATGACAGTTCCCGGATACGGCGCGCCAGGATGTCATACTGCAGTTCAATGGTACTGAAAATGGAAGCGTCTGGCCAAAAACGGACACGGGTGCCCTGACGGTCGGAATCACCCGTCTCCTTGATTGGTGCACATTCCACCCCATTGATGACCTGGGTCGCCGTCCGGACGGGCAGCCCGCGTTCAAATTCCATGTAATGTTCTTTGCCATCCCGCCAGATTGTCAGCTTCAGCAGGGTGGACAGGGCGTTGACGCAGGAAACCCCCACCCCATGCAGCCCACCGGAAACCTTGTAGGCGTTCTGGTCGAATTTGCCGCCTGCATGCAGTTCGGTCATGACGATCTCCGCCGCACTGCGTTTCGGCTCATGTTTGTCATCGAACTTGATGCCGGTTGGAATGCCACGGCCATTGTCTGTGACGGAAACAGAATTGTCACTGTGGAGGGTGACCTGGATTTCAGAACAGTAACCCGCCAGTGCCTCATCAATGGAGTTGTCAAGCACTTCAAAGACAAGATGGTGCAGTCCAGTACCATCGGACGTATCACCGATATACATCCCTGGACGCTTCCTGACGGCCTCAAGACCCTCAAGGATCTTGATTTCACCTTCACCGTAATCTTGGTCTGTTTCTGTCTGTGGCATGGGAAAGCTTTCCTTAAAAAACACTGGGATACCCCGCCTTCGAGGCGGTGTGATGTTCCTGGGGAGGGCGTGGTTCCCTCCCTGCATCATCAGATGCGCATCGGCATGACAACGTATTTGAAGCTGCTGTTTTCTGGAACAGTCATCAGGACGGAGGAGTTGCCGTCCATCAGTTCAATCTGCATATTGTCGTTCTTCAGGTTGGTCAGTACATCAAGCAGGTAGGTGACATTGAAGCCGATTTCAAAACCGTCGCCATTGAAGCTGATTTCGAGTTCTTCCAAGGCTTCTTCCTGGTCGGCATTGGTGGAATTGATTTTCAGGCTGTCAGGAGCCAGGATGCAGCGGATGCCCTTGTATTTGTCCGTCGTCATGATGGCGGCACGCTGAAGGGAACGGAGCAGGGCTTCCCGGGAAATCTCGAACCTGTTCTGATAATTCTTGGGAATGACGCGGGTATAGTCCGGGAATTTGCCTTCGACCAGTTTGGAAACGAATTCGACAGAACCGAAGACAAAGCGGATTTGGGTCTGGGCAAAGTCGATGCGGACCATCTCATCGGTTTCACCCAGCAGGCGCAGCAGTTCCAGGACCGTCTTGCGGGGAAGGATCAGGTCTCGTTTCGCATATTCCTGGGCGGTTTCCAAGGTGCAGAATGCCAGCCGGTGGCCATCCGTTGCAACGGCATTGATCTGTTTGCCATCAAGCTGCAGCAGCAGCCCATTGAGGTAATAGCGGATGTCCTGCTGTGCCATGGCGAACGAGACCATGCCGAGCAGGTTCTTCAGGTCTTTCTGTGGCAGGGAAACCGAAGCATCGAATTCTGCGGGCTGGTTGACAATGGGGAAGTCCTCTGCGGGCAGTGTCTGGAGCGAGAAGCGGGAACGTCCTGTGGAGACAACCAGTTTCTTGTCATTCAGGGAAAGCGTGACATCGGCATCATCCGGCAGGGTGCGCAGGATGTCCTGCAGCTTGCGGGCCGCCACCGTGGTGGTGGCATCTTCCTCTTCGGCACCGATCGGTGCATGGGTGATGATCTGGATTTCTGTATCCGTCGAGAGGAAAGAGATGTCACTGCCCTGTTTGCGGATCAGGATGTTGGCAAGAATCGGCAGCGTCTGACGGCGTTCCACAATGCCGCTGACAGTCTGCAGGGGGCGGAGGATTTCATCACGGCCGGTTTTAACCAATTGCATAATTTTTCCTTGAATATCAATCGTTGTTTCAGTTAATCAAAATCTGACCTGTCATCATGAGTTTCAGCGTTTCACTGTCTGTTCAAGGACATGCAGCTCATGATTGAGTTCAGCGTTCTTCTGCCTTTCCTGGGCGATTTTCCTGACAGCGTGCAGGACGGTGGTATGGTCTCGGCCACCGAACTGCTCACCGATTTCAGGCAGGCTCTTCTGTGTCAGTTCCTTGGCAAGGTACATCGCAATCTGGCGCGGTCTGGCGATATTGGCGGGACGGCGCTTCGAATACATATCCGCCACCTTGATGCGGTAATAGTCGGCAACGGCTTTCTGGATGGATTCAACCGAGACCAGATTGGAGGGCCCGGTGCTTTTCAGGACCTCTTTTGCCAGGTCAACGGTGATTTCCTGGTTCATGAAGCGGGAATGCGCGACAACCGTACTCAGTGCGCCTTCCAGTTCCCGGACATTGGTCTGGCGGAGGTTTGCGATGAAGAAAGCGACATCATCATTCAGGCTGACACCGATCTGGGCAGCCTTCTTGATCAGGATTGCAACCCGCATTTCCAGCTCCGGCGGCTCGATGGCGACTGTCAGGCCGGAAGCAAAACGGGAGGTCAGACGGCTTTCCATGCCCGCAATGTCTTGGGGGTAGGTGTCGCTGGTGATGATGATCTGCTTGCGTGCCGCAATGAGCGCCTCAAATGCATAGAAGAATTCTTCCTGTGTCCGGTTCTTGCCGGCAAAGAACTGGATGTCATCAATCAGCAGCATATCCAGTGAATGGTAGTTGCGTTTGAAGCCATCGAAATCCTGACGTTGGTAAGCACTCACTACGTCCCTGACATACTGTTCAGCGTGGATGTAGCGGATTTTTGCCGAAGGCCGCTCTTTCAGGACCTGGTTGCCGATAGCCTGGATCAGATGGGTCTTGCCAAGGCCGACGCCACCGAACAGGTACAGCGGGTTGTAAGAGATGCCCGGATTGCTGGCAATCTGGATGGCGGCGGCGCGCGCCAGCTGGTTTGCCTTGCCCATGACAAAACTGTCGAAGGTCATCTCAGGATTGATGCCTGCATCAAGATGGCCCTGTTCCTGGGCTGGCGGATCCCTGTCATCCTGCCCCGGCAGGGAGCCTGTGGCTGAGGATGCCGATGGCGCCGTTATCTGGCCGGGACCGGGCTGCTGGCCTGCCTTTGGGCTGACGGTGTTCTTTTTCTTGGCAACCGATATCTGGACCTCAACGGGACTTCCCTGGATTTTTGAGGCCAGTTCAGCGATACGGCCGGCAAATTCCCGTTTGACCCATTCCCGTTTGATGAGGTTCTGTGCGGCGATATGCAGCAGACCGTCACGGTAATCCACCAGGACAAGTGGCTTGATCCAGGTGGTGTACTGCTGGGGCGTCACTTCCAGCTCAAGCTGGGAGAGGCAGTTCTGCCAGAAAGATTCCATGATTCAGCAATAAAACGGCATTGAAAACGGGCAAAAAGACACCTTGGGCACCGGTTCCCTTGAAAGGCGGGGGAACATGACGGTGCCAAGCGGATTCCAGCTAGGGAAAGCTGTTCATTCCAAGGCGACATTTTACCCTTAAACAGACAAGTTATCCACAGAAAACCGATTTTTTTTGGACGATTTTGACAAAGTAACGTATTTGGTATTGACAGGTCATACCATGATACGGTCTAATCATTGATTCCTTGCGCATAAGGTGGTGCTTTGTCTGGACAAGGGCTGCTGCTGACAGTATCAAGGCTGTTCCGACCGGAAGTACCGTAATCCGAATTATTATTGCTGATTGATTAGCGAGACCATCATGAAACGTACTTATCAACCTTCAGTTGTGCGCCGTAAACGCACCCACGGTTTCCGTGTCCGTATGGCCACAAAGAACGGCCGTGCTGTCCTGAACGCACGCCGTGCAAAAGGCCGCAAGCGCCTGGCCGTCTGATACCGCCATTATTGAAGCTGATTGTGTGAGCGGAGAATTTCCTTCCGGTCGGCGTCTTCGCAAAACGGATGAGTTCTCATCCGTTTTTCGTATGCGTCCCTGTGCAAGGACAGAACATTTTGTCATCTATGCCAGACCCAATCAGCTGGAGCAGGCCCGGCTTGGTATTGTTGCCGCGAAACGGTTTGCCCCAAGGGCGGTGACACGCAATACGGTGAAACGGCTTTGCAGGGAGGTGTTCCGGCAGAGCCGGCTGTCTGGACTGGACTGCGTCATCCGTCTGTCATCCCCGCCCAATGCACGCCATCAGCCTGCCACTGGCATACCCCTGAAACAGATGCTCTATCGGGAACTGACCCGGCTTGTTGGACAATGCGGAAAGAGCCAGAAAAAGAAAGCTTCCTCGAAGGCTTCCTGAAATCACCCCTGAAAAGCTTCTTTATCCTTCTGATAAGAGGCTATCAGCTGTTGATCAGTCCTTTGCTGGGACCCAACTGCCGTTTTTACCCAACATGTTCCGCCTATGCGATTCAGGCTCTTTCAGTGCATGGTTGCATTAAGGGCATTTTCCTGATATTGATACGCCTGTTGAAGTGCCATCCTTTCCACCCCGGTGGTTATGACCCTGTTCCGAAAAAGGGTTGGGGGTGCCGTTGTGGCAAATGGTTTAAGAAAAACAGCAGTTGATACATATATCCGACAATTATGGACGTCAAGAAACGCACGACACTGATTATCATCCTGCTCATAGCGTTGTTTATGCTCTGGGACAACTGGGTGGTCTACAACGGGGGGTCTTCGCTGATATTCAGTTACCGCAGTTCGGAGAAGAAGGAAGAAGCCAAGACGGCAGAACCGGCCGGCCTGCCGATGGAGAAAGTCACGAAGGCAAACGCCGCTGCGGAGGAAGCCAAACAGGAAGAAGCGAAACGGCAGGCTGCTTTGGATGTCATCACCGTCCAGACGGAGGTCTTCAAGCTGACCATCAACGCCAATGGCGGTGTTTTCCAGAACCTGGAACTGCTGAAATATCCTGACAACGATTTCCAGAAGGACATGGTGCTGTTTCAGAACAATCCCCCCCGTGTCTATCTGGCGCAGACCGGCCTGTCCGGTGGGCTTTATCCGAACCATGCCACCCATTTCAACATCCATCCCGGGAATTTCACTTTGGCGGATGGCCAGGACGAGGTCAAGGTTGTCATGGATGCAGCACAGAACGGCGTCCGTCTCGTGAAGACCCTGACCTTCAAACGGGGCAGTTATGAGGTCGGCGTGAACCACCAGATCACCAACCTCACCGGTGAACCGATCAATGCCAAGCTGTATATGCAGCTGGTCCGTGACAGCAGCCGCCCGGAAGGCCAGTCCCGCTTCGTCAGCACCTTCACAGGACCTGCTGTTTATTCCGGTGAAGAAAAATTCCAGAAACTGAAGTTTGACAACCTCACAGAGAACGGTACCGGTGAGAAATTCATCCGTGATACCAAGAATGGCTGGATTGCGATGGTCCAGCATTACTTCGTTTCGGCGTTCATCCCGACCGATGGACTGAACCGTGAAAACTATGCGAAGAAACTCGGTGAAGACCTGTTCTGTATCGGTACCGAGCTTCAGGTGACCGATGGCGGCAAGATGATCCCGCCGCAGCAGACGGTCTCCAATGACACAACCCTCTATATGGGCCCCCAGGATACCAAACTGCTTGACAAAGCCGCTCCCGGCTTGGATCTGGTCAAGGACTATGGTTTCCTGACCGTGGTCGCAAAACCGATTTTCTGGCTGATGAACCGCATCTATGATGAAGTCGGTAATTGGGGCTGGACGATTGTCATCCTGACCATCCTCATCAAGCTGGTCCTTTCCCCGTTGTCCCATATGGGGTATAAGAGCATGGCAAGGATGCGCAAGTTCACGCCGGTCATCCAGCGGATGAAAGAACGGTACAAGGATGATCCGCAGACGATGAAGACGGAGATGATTGCCCTGTACAAACGGGAAAAAATCAATCCGGCGGGTGGCTGTCTGCCGATGATTGTGCAGATTCCGGTGTTCCTGTCGTTGTACTGGGTGCTGCTGGCTTCCATTGAGATCCGTAACGCCCCCTGGCTGGGCTGGATCCAGAACCTGGCCGCTCCTGACCCATGGTACCTCCTGCCTATCGTCATGGCAGGGACGATGTTCCTCCAGCAGAAGATGAGCCCGCCGCCCCCTGACCCGATGCAGGCGAAAATCATGATGTTCCTGCCGATTGCTTTCTCGATTACGTTCTTCTTCTTCCCGGCAGGGCTGGTGCTGTACTGGATTGTCAACAACATCCTGTCCATCGCGCACCATTACTACATCAACCGCCAGGCGGACAAGCTCGTTGCTGAAGAACAGGCTGTCGCTGCACAGGCGAAACCGGTGACTTCCAAGACCAAACGGAGATGACTGCTGGCGAGGAACAACCGATGGAACCAGTCCATGGGCAATGAGACCAACCCCGTTAAGCAGGTCCTGTTTAACGGGGTTTCTTTTGAATGGATACCATGATTTCCAGAAAAACACGGCTTTGGCTGTTCGATCTCGACAATACCCTTCATGATGCTTCCGCTGAAATCTTCCCGCAGATCAGCCGGAACATGAATGGTTGGATTGCCGCCCATTGCGGTCAGGAGGATACGGCGCTTTCAGAGACCGGGGCGGATGCACTCAGGCAGTTGTTCT
>CALGGD010000421.1 GCA_937916185.1 uncultured Oxalobacter sp.
CGGTCAACTACGGCGTTGCTGAAGAAAGTCCGTCAGAAGCCCTGAAAGCGATTGGCTGTTCATCGTCCTCAACAGGTCCGTCAGTGGGGCTGCTGTCTTGATGCAGGTTGATGAAGTCGTATTTCGTACGGTCCATCAGATGGGAAGGGACAAGGGTGGACAGTGCTGAGAAAATGTTTTCCACCCTGCCTTTGTACTGTTTTTCCCAATCCCTGACCATCTGCTTGATATGGCGTCGTTGCGGGTTTTCCTGGGCACCGCACAGTCCTTTGGGGATCAGCGGATACTGGTGGATTTCAGCAAAACGCTCCAGGTCGGTTTCCTTGATGTATGCCATCGGGCGGATGACAATATGCCGTCCGTCATCTGTCTTGAGTTTGGGCGGCATCCCCTTGATTTTCGCGCTGAAGAACAGGTTCAGGAAGAACGTTTCCAGGATGTCGTCACGATGGTGCCCCAATGCAATCTTGGTGACATCCAGGCTGTCTGCCAGGTTGTAGAGGATTCCCCGGCGCAGTCGGGAACAGAGCGAACAGATGGCTTTGTTTGTTGGAATCAGCCGTTCAATGATGCTGAAGGCGTCCTGGGTCTCGATATGGAACGGGATGCCTTTCTTTTTCAGATAATCCGGCAACAGGTCTTTAGGGAAACCCGGCAGGTTCATATCAAGATTGACGGCAATCAGGTCAAAGTGGATCGGGGCGCGTGATTGCAGGACCATCAGGATGTCCAGCAGGGCATAGCTGTCTTTGCCACCAGACATGCAGACCATGATCCGGTCGCCCTCCTCGATCATGTTGAAATCCTTGACAGCCTTGCCTGCCAGGCGAAGCAGGCGCTTTGAGAGTTTGTTGTTCTCATAGCCTGCTTTATGGAATTGCCGGTAGGTTGTCATATGCCGCACCTGGTTTCAGTCTTCATCCTTGAACCTGAAAACTTCAACACCAATGCTGTCGCAGTCTTCATAAGCCCCCGGTTTTTCAGAAGAGACCCTGACCGCAACGACATCAGGATGTTCCAGCAGCAGTTTCGCCACATCATCAATCAGGGTTTCCTGCAGGTTGATATGCCCTTTTGCAGTACGGGCTGCCAAGGTGTCCCTAATGAAAGAATAATCAATGATTTCCTCAAGCTTATCGTTGACAGGCGTGGATTTGGAGAGCGGAATGAACAGATCGACATTGATGAACATCTTCTGTGCCATTGTCTTTTCAAAGTCATAAACGCCGATTTTGATCGGCACCTCGAAATTTCGGAGGAAAAAACGCCGGCAATGCCTGAGTTTGGGATGGAACAGTGGTGTGTACATAAAAATGGTTCTATTTAAACAGGTCAGCCGATTGATGACAGACGGCTGAAGGTTCTGAATTTTACTCCGAAGTCAGCAGGTTGCGGTCACCAGCCTGTCTTGACCTGCCGGATACGACGGGCATCCCGTTTTGTCGGCCGCCCTTTCTCAATGGTCTTTGCCGGTTCAAGTGCCAGTTTCCGCATTTCTGCCATCTGTTCCCGTTTTGCTTTGGATGCGTCTGTCTCGGCATAAAGCTGTTGGGCGGCGGGAGCAGGCCCCCGGATGCCGGAAATGCCGATGACCTCAACCTCGAAAGTCTCTTCTCCCCGTTCAATCCGCAACAGGTCTCCCGGTTTCACTTCACGGGCAGGTTTGATTTTCTGTCCATCAAGATAGACCCGCCCCAGTGCCACGGCATGCTGTGCCAGGGAACGGGTTTTGAAAAAGCGTGCCGCCCATAGCCATTTGTCAATCCGGATGGAGGTCAGTTCCTGCTGTTTCATGGGTTGAGGTGGTTTACCGGTTGGAACAGGTGTTTGCGGTATTATAAAGCGGTTTTTTCTGTGCAACCTGACACAATACCCATAGAAGGCGATGACTGATTTCCCTTTGCCAGACAGCGATGCCAAAGAAATTTCCGACCGTCTGCATCAACGGATTGCCGACCGTATCAGGGATGCGGGAGGCAGCGTCTCTTTTGCCGATTATATGCGGTGGGCACTGTATGAGCCGATGTTGGGTTATTACAGTGGCGGGGCAGCCAAACTGGGCAAAGCCGGTGATTTTGTGACAGCGCCTGAGTTGGGCGACCTGTTCGGCAGGACACTTGCCCGGGGCATCGCCCCTTTGCTTGAGCAGACGGATGCCCAAATCCTGGAACTGGGGGCAGGCACGGGCAGACTGGCAAAGACGGTACTTTCAGAACTGGATGCGCTTGGCATTAGGGTTAAGGCTTACAGCATCCTTGACCTGTCCGGTGAGTTGCGGGCGCGCCAACAGTCCCTGCTGGGCAAAGAAAGCCGTCTGCAATGGCTGTCTGCCTTGCCAGACCGTTTTTCAGGGGTGGTGTTGGCGAATGAGGTGCTGGATGCCATGCCGGTGAAACTGGCGTGCCTGAAGGATGGAGGCTGGCATGAACGGTGTGTCGCCTGTCTGTCCGGTCAATTCTGTTTTGAGGACCGTACCGCATCATCGGATTTCCTGTCGCAGGTCGCTGAGTCATTGGGCGGGCATATGGATACCGCTGGATTGCCTGATGGTTATCTGACGGAAATCCATCCCTATGCATTGGGGTTTATCCGCTCGTTGTCAGCCATGATGGGGCAGGGGAAATCTGCCGCCGTCCTGGTGGATTATGGGTTTCCTGCCCATGAGTATTACCTGCCGGAACGTTCAGCGGGTACGCTGATGTGCCATTACCGCCATCAGGCGCATGATGACCCATTCCATCTGCCGGGACTCCAGGACATTACTGCCCATGTCAACTTCACCGCCGTGGCACAGACAGCGGCTGAGTCAGGCTTGGATGTGCTCTGTTACACCAGCCAGGCAGGTTTCCTGATGGCATCAGGCATCATGGCCCTGCTGCCATCCATCGCGAAAAGGGATGTGGCGTCCATCCTGTTGAGGCAGGAAGCGGTGAAACTGCTGTCACCGGCAGAAATGGGTGAACTGTTCAAGGTTATGATTCTGGGACATGGGGTACAGCCCTCAGAAACCCTGTTGCAGGTGGACCGGAGTGGACGTCTGTAAGGTTCTTTCCGGTGCCATGCTATACTGGCATTGATGGTATCTAACCGACAGGAGGCATCATGAAAAAAATGTTGGCCGGTCTGGCTGTTGCTGCTTTCGCACTGGGTTGTGCGGCGACAGTCTCAGCAGGCAATGTTGACAGTTCATGCCGTGTCAAGGGCAAGCGGCTCTATGGCAAGGTCCAGGTCGTCAGGTCTTTCCCGGATCTCAAGGTTCAGGTTGTCAGGTCTTTCCCGGACCTCAAGGTTCAGAAAGTGACCAGTTTCCCTGACAGATGTGGGAAATGGCAGTTTGTGGATTCTTTCCCTGACCTCAAAATCCAGTTTGTGGATTCATTCCCGGATGTCAAAATCCAGTATGTGAATGCTTTCCCTGGCAGGCCTTGAAACCTGAAGGGATGAATAAAACAGGGCAATCTCTTTGAGGGGAGGTTGCCCTGTTCCTGTATCAGGAGTTATTTGCTGAGCTTGGACGTGATGGCGGCGCGGGACATCGGTTCCGTCCAGATGAAGCCCTTGTCGTTGCGGGTGTCGTCGAATTTGTCGCGGCGCATATCCATTTCCCAACCACCACGGCCGGAAGAGGTTTCCGCCCAGCCCTTCAGGCTGATGGCGATTGGCAGCCGGATCTTTGCGGCATTCTTGTTCTGGAGCTGTTCATAGCCCTTGATGGCGACCTGTTCCAAGATGCGCTGCGCAGGTGGTGCGCAACCATCCCGCAGGTAGTCACGGGCTTTCGGGGTTGCCAGGACTTTCTGCCAGTCTGTTTCACCCGGTGCGGTGTTGTACAGCCCTTTGAAGAACTGGTGGGAACCGGCCTGTTCATCCTTGAACCGGATATCAAAGGTATAGGCACCGATATAGTTCCAGATGCCTGGCAGGGAGTCGGTTTTCTTGTAGCTGTCAATCTTCACCCATTTGCACTGATAGGCCTTGGAGAGCATCTCAGTCATATCTTCATCATTCGGTCTTGCGCAGCCTGTCAGGGACAGGGCAACGGGTGCCATAAAGAGACACAAAAGGGCAGTCCGGTATTTCTTGATGTTCATGGGTAACACTCAAACGGCAGAATCAGTTGCGATAAAACAATCATTTTAACTGAAAAACAGCTTGAAGGAATCATGGGAACCATAATCTTGCCATGTCTTCAGATTGTCTGTGTCAGACACCCCAGAAAACACTTTCATCGGCTTTGTTGGCGGCTTTCAGCATCTGCAGGAGCGGGTAGGAACGGGCGGCAAAGCTGACAGTCGGTTCAATGATGACTTCCTTTTCTTCATCATCATCTGAATCATCGTTGTCATTTTCTTCGTCCTCTTCTTCAGCGGTTTTTTCCGCTTCTTTTTTCGCCTGTTCTTCCGCTTTCTGCCTTTCGAGTTCCTTGATCCGCGCGATTTCCTGTTCGATTTTTTCAATCGCAGATGATGTCTGTTCCGGCGTGATGATGCCCTGTTTGATGTCTTTGCCCAGCAGGTCAAGGATGGGTTTCGCGTGTTTGTCGATCATCATGATGTCGGCACCGGCACGGGATTTGAAAATAACAAGCGCCATGAACTTATTCCTTATTAGTTTTCAATAATATTCTGCGTTGAAAAAGGGCTGTCTAGTTTACCAGGACAGCCCTTTTTCATTTACTGTCATCTTTCTCGATAATCACCGCATTGCCATTTGCAGTGACACAGACATACGGGAGATGATGTTTAATATTAGCTGTAAGTTGGGTAGGCTCAAGTGTAATGTAATCAAAATCAACCCCGATGACAGCATTGCATCCTAAATCATAAGCGGCCTCTTTCAGTTCTTTAAGAGCTTGGCGTCTGATTTTGACCAAAGAATCTGTCAGAGCCTGTCCCATATCTTTGATTTCCCAGCCATCCCAGACTCCTTTATCAACGGCTCCTTCAATCAGAATTGCATCATCACCAGAAATATAGCCAGAATACTTTATGATTCTATAGCCATCAAAATTGAATCCAGAAGTAATCAGCATATTAGACAAAGCTAGCTGTTTTTTTTCTTCTGCTTCTGCTAAAGCTTTTTGTCTTTGTGCTTCTGCTTCTGCTAAAGCTTTTTGTCTTTGTGCTTCTGCTTCGAGAATAGGAGCTATTCTTTCTTTGAATTTTTGTACGTGTTCTGGAACTTCATCATCAGCGAGATGCATTACTTCAGTTCCCCAACTACTTTGAACCCAACCAGCACCTACTTCTTGCAGGTACTCTTCAAATTGTCGTTGAGAAATATTGTATTTTTGTGCAATATCGAAAGTTTCCATAAGATTTTTCCTTGATTAAAAGACGGTTTAAAGGTATTTCTTTGCCTCTTTATTTGTCGGGTCAATATCTAAAATCAAAAGGTTTTAAAAAGTATCAATTACCAGATACCTGTCCTGACTGTTACACAGTCAAAGACTTCTGTTATGACTTTCCAATTGGCACTTACATCGTAGGCACTGGCGAACACGTCGTATGTGTGAGAAATGGTGACTACTACGACTCATGGGATTCTGGTAACGAGATACCAATTTATTATTTTAAAAGGAGTTGAGAATAATGGCTTATAACAATTATTTTCCGCAGACGTATACGAACTCGTCTTACGTTTACGGCGGCAGTGCGACCCCTGCGCAGACATGGACGGCGCCCGCGCCTACGACGACCCAACAAGTAAATGCGATTAACTGGGTACAAGGTGAAGCCGGAGCGAGAGCCGTACCGGTTCAACCAGGACAGAAGGTCTTACTTATGGATAGTGAGACTAACGTATTCTATGTGAAGTCGTCAGACGTAAGTGGTATGCCGCTACCTCTCCGCGTGTTTGAATACAAAGAGGTAGACAAGGTTGCGACAGAGGAGGTGAACGGTCGGCCGCAGAGTGCGTACGTCACACACGAAGAACTTGAAAAAGCACTTGCCGAACTGAAGAACCCACCGAAGGAGGAAAAGAAGAATGAGTTCCTTATATAACGACTTTCAACCTACCCAACCGAATCCATTCGGACAGATGGGTAACTTTTTAAATCAGTTTAATCAATTTCGTTCTACATTTTCTGGCAATCCAGAAACACAAGTAAGACAGATGATTCAGAATGGTCAAATTAGTCAAGAGCAATTCAACCAAGCGGCTCAAATGGCTAATCAGTTATATCGTTTTATTAAATAGCTACTAGTCTTGTGTCTATCTCACTGAATTATTTTATTTATAGGAGGTAGACAATAAATGTCTTTAACAAATGATGGAATGGGCGCAGCAGACATCGCTGCAATCACAAGAGGAAATGACGGATACGGCTTCGGCGGCGACGGTGCCTGGTGGCTGTTAGTTCTCTTCCTGTTTGCTTTCAACGGCAACTGGGGATGGGGCGGTAACGGCGGAAACGGTGGCGGAACTGGCTACGTAGTTTCCGACGTACAACGCGGCTTTGACCAGAGCGCAGTAATGGGTGGCTTAAGCGGAATCCAGAGCGCAGTTACTAACGGCTTTGTTGATACTGCGGCTAGTCTCTGTAACGGATTTGCGGGTGTTAATTCTGCAATTTCCAATGGCTTTGCCCAAGCTGAAATCGCTAACAATGCTCGTCAAATCGCTGACTTACAGCAAAGCTTCGCACTCCAGAGCCAGTTCGCTGACTGCTGCTGCGAAAACAGACTCGCTTCGGCTGACCTCAAGTACACAATCGCCACAGAGAACTGCGCGGACAGAACCGCTTTATCTGATGGGGTTCGTGACATACTTACAAGCCAAAGCGCGGGCATCCAAAGAATACTTGACCAACTTTGCGCTGATAAAATCGATGCTAAGAACGAGAAAATCGCTGACCTTGAGAGACAGCTCACAATGGCCAACCTCGCTGCTTCGCAAGGCGCGCAGACTGCGGCAATTCTTGCGAACAACGACGCACAGACTGCGGCTCTTGAGCAATATCTGGCACCAGTACCTCGTCCAGCCTATATAGTTCAAAACCCGAACGGCTGTGGATGTGGTACAACCTGCAGTTCATGCAGCTTCTAATTAGGAGGTAGTGGACTATGGCAGAATATCTAGCAAACGCGACGCAACTGGTTGCTTTAAACCAGCCGCTTATTTTCAGTGCTTCTATTCCTTGTAATCGTGGGAACGTAATCCACGAAGACGAAACTGGAGTTTTTATTCTGCGAGGTAATACTACGGGTTGTTTTGCGAGATATCAGGTTACTTACAATGGTAATATCGCAGTGCCTACAGGCGTAACCGTTGGTCCGATTGCAGTAGCGATTGCGACCAACGGCGAAACCAGGCCGACCAGTAGAGCGATTGTAACTCCGGCCGCAGTAGAAGATTATAGTAATGTAACGAGTACTGCAATTATAACCGTACCGAGAGGATGCTGCTATTCGATAAGCGTGCGCGCGGTCAGTGGACTTGTTGACGATGAAGTTGGCACACCGGCCGCATCACTCAATGCAACTAATTCTAATTTAGTAATCACAAGAATCGCATAGGAGGTATATGTATGGAAAAGAAAACAATGGATACTCTCCGTACGATGATTTGTGGAGAGTTAGATGATATTGCGAAGAAGGGGAGTTTATCGCATGAATCTTTGGATGTACTGAAGGACTTACTTCAATCGGAACACTACATCAATAAAATTGAGAAGCGTCAGGAAGAGAAAGAGATGGAGTGGGGTACAGATATGGGATATAGTCAGAGGAAGTATTACATAGACGCTGACTATCAACCATATGGACATTCGTACACTCGCGGCCGTGGCATGGACGGTGGAATGGGTAATTCTTATGGTCGTGGTTATGGTCGTGGATATGGGTATGATATGTATGATATGAACGACATGGGGAACTCGTATATGCGCTATGACCCAAAATATGATAATCCAATGTACTCAATGAGAGGCGGAAGAGGCTATTCAATGACTGGCGGTACGAAGGCAGAGATGATTGAAGAACTGAAGGGTATGATGAATGAGACAACCGACCAGGCAGTAAAGACAGCAATTTCCGAAGCAATTACGAAGATGAATAAGTAAGAAGGGAACGGGTATGTATGGGAATATGTACCCGTTTTTCGTATACGATATACGTACACGGCCTCCGGCGGGCGGCATGGCCTCCCTTGTCGAAACATATAGTTCGGGGATGTCGCGACACATAGTACCGGCGCGCCGTATACGTACAACCTCTACATAGACCTCGAAATTTGACAATAAATCAATTTTATTATATACTTTAAATAGAGGATAACCCAATCCTCAAAAAATTAGACTTCAATTTTTATTACACAGGAGGAATCCACAATGAAAGTTAAAACTTTTAAAGGACACTATAAATTACTCGAATTTGACCATCACATCGAAGATTTTGGCGACACGGTTGTTAATGTATTAGACCTCCGTTTAGTTGCTGATAAAGTAGAATATGTCGAAGACGAACTTAGTGACCTCTTCGCTATTGAA
>CALGGD010000422.1 GCA_937916185.1 uncultured Oxalobacter sp.
GCCTATGACAACAAGGTGGTTGAATTGACCAGCCGTGTCACCGTCCGTATGCCGGACTGGGAACGGGATCCACTGACAGGCGGAATGGTCAAGAAGGTCAAGCGTGTCGAGACCACGGTCGGCCGGGCGCTGCTGTCTGAGATCCTGCCGGAAGGCCTGCCTTTCTCTGTCCTGAACAAGCCTTTGAAGAAGAAGGAGATTTCCAAGCTGATCAACGCTTCTTTCCGTAAGTGCGGTCTGAAGGCGACAGTCATCTTTGCGGATGACCTGATGTCCAATGGCTTCAAGCTGGCAACGAAAGCGGGTATTTCCATCTGTATCAACGATATGCTGGTGCCAGACAAGAAATATGGCCTGATTTCCAATGCGGAACAGGAAGTCAAGCAGATTGAGCAGCAGTATGCGTCAGGTCTGGTCACCGCCGGGGAACGTTACAACAAGGTGGTTGACATCTGGGGCAAGACCGGTGATGAGGTCGGCAAGGTCATGATGGAGAACCTGAAGAAAGAAAAGGTTGTCAAACGTGACGGGACTGTCGGTGAACAGGAATCGTTCAATTCCATTTATATGATGGCGGACTCCGGTGCCCGTGGTTCCGCCGCCCAGATCCGCCAGCTGGCGGGGATGCGCGGCCTGATGGCGAAACCGGATGGTTCCATCATTGAGACCCCGATCACCGCAAACTTCCGTGAAGGGCTGAATGTCCTCCAGTACTTCATTTCGACACATGGTGCCCGCAAGGGGCTGGCGGATACCGCGCTGAAGACCGCGAACTCCGGTTACCTGACCCGCCGTCTGGTGGATGTCACCCAGGACCTGGTTGTCATTGAAGACGATTGCGGTACCCATGAGGGTGTTGTGATGAAGGCGCTGATCGAGGGCGGTGAAGTCGTTGAGGCGCTGGGCGACCGAATCCTGGGCCGTGTCGCTGCGAACGACATCATTGACCCTGAAACCAATGAGGTGCTGATTGAGGCGGGTACCCTGCTGAATGAGGACTGTATCGAAGAAATCGAGAAGAAGGGTATCGATGAGGTCAAGGTCCGTACACCACTGACCTGCGAGACCCGCTATGGGCTTTGCGCAAAATGCTATGGCCGTGACCTTGGACGCGGTGAACTGGTCAATGCCGGGGAGGCTGTCGGTGTGATTGCCGCACAGTCCATCGGTGAGCCGGGTACCCAGCTGACGATGCGTACGTTCCATATCGGTGGTGCGGCATCCCGTT
>CALGGD010000423.1 GCA_937916185.1 uncultured Oxalobacter sp.
ACATGGGCTACAGGCATTTTACTTGCCGTTCTGGGAGGTCTTGTTTTTTCAGGAGATACAAGTCGTATTGCAGCAACCACGGAAAAAATGGTGCCCATTATGGCTATTTTGTATCTTCTGGGTGGGCTGTGGATTTTGATCGCCCATATCGGTGAAATTCCCAATGCGTTCCGTATGGTTTTTGTTGGCGCGTTTGATCCGTCTGCTGCAACAGGTGGCATTATTGGTGCTGGAGTCAAAGAGGCCATGCGCTATGGGGTCGCCCGGGGCCTCTTCTCCAATGAGGCCGGTATGGGATCAACCCCTCATGCCCATGCCGTTGCACGTGTAGAATACCCTGCACAGCAGGGATTTGTTGCAATTATGGGTGTCTTTATTGATACCTTTGTTGTCCTGAATATGACAGCCTTTGTTATCTTTGTAACAGGTGTACTTGACGGGCAGACATCCGGTATCGCTCTGACGCAGAATGCGTTTGCTGCTGGCTTCGGATCCCATTCGTTTGGATATGGATTTGTCGCTGTTTGTCTCTTTTTCTTTGCCTTTTCAAGTTCAGGCTTCTCTGCTTTTCCTTTCTGTTTTTTGCAGATGTTCAGGAAGCAAACATGGGAAGTCCCAATGCCTTCGAAATGCGGAAGATGGTATCAAACCGAGGTTTTGAGCCAGGACGGAGTGTACGGTAGAGGCTTTCTCTTGAAAGGCCTGTTTCTTCTGCAAGTTTCATCATGCCGCGTGCCCTGGCAATTTCACCCAGTGCTTCAATGATTTCACTGCTGTCACCATCTGCAGCGACCTGACGGAAGTATTCTTGTATCATTTCTTCACTGTCAAGGTAATCTGCAACATCAAAGGCAGCTGTCTTTTCAGTCATTTTAGAATTCCTTTGCTAATTGCTCAGCATGTTTAATGGCATTCTGCTGAGTTTTTTATCACTGCCATCCAGTAGGAAAACAATGGTATTGCCCCGTATGGTGTAGTAAATCCGGTAACCTTTTCCGACATCAATCCGCATTTCAGAGATGCCGCCATTCCCTACAGCCTTATGGTCACCAAAGTTGCCATCCCGGGTTCTTTTGATGCGCCTTAAAATAGCTGCTTTGGCATTCATATCCTTGACGGATTTCAGCCAATTATTGAAGGGGCTGTCCGTCTGATTGTATAAGGGTGTTCCATAAGTCAGATTGTAGCTGGTTGGTTACACGATATCAATGTACGGATGATATGATGCAACGATGTTTGTGGCATTCCTGCATTATGGGCAGTTGATGTGAAAAAGGGTACAGCTGTTATCTGCAGTGTTGTTTCACAATTTCCCTATTCCCTGCTTTACAAATTTCCTGACTTCTACTTTAGAAATTTCCTCACTTCTACTTTATAATTTTACTGATTTCTACTTTATAATTTGTCTAACTTCTACTTTACAAAGTTCATAGAAAATCAAATGATGATTCCTCGTTGGGCAGAAAAAGAACTTCAGGCTCAGTTGGCATGTCACAGGATTGTTTCTGTTGTCGGTCCCCGTCAGAGCGGTAAGACGACATTGGTCAGGCATGCGGAAATCGGTCGGGCAGAATATCGGAATCTTGACCGTAAGGCAGAGTTTCAAGCAGCGAAAGAATCGCCCGCATTTTTCCTGACACATCATCATGCAGACCGATTGGTGATTGATGAGGTTCAGAAGGCGCCGGAACTGATTGGCGAGATGAAATATATTGTTGATAACAATCCAGCGCCAGGGCAATACATTATCACTGGTTCAGCGGATTACCGTAAGCTGCCACATGCCAACGAGTCATTGGCTGGACGGGCAGGTTTTGTGCGGATGAGGACACTGACAGTTGCTGAGACAAAGGGAAGGCTCCCGACTTTCTTGGAAAGGATGTTCAATCGTGAGTTGCCATACAGCTGTGACAGAGAAGATTGCAATAAAATTCTGATATTGAATCACGCGTTGCAGGGAGGCTTCCCGGAACTCCTTTCGGGGCATGATGCAGATATGCGTTACCGCTGGTTCCATGATTATATTGAGAACCAGGTTATCTTGGATCTGAGGGATCAATGGGCATTCCGAAAAGCTGACCTGTTGAGGGATCTGTTTCCGTATATTGCTGCATATTCCAGCAAACTGAACAATGTGCGTGGAGTCAGTAATCAGATGGCGACATCGTGGAAAACCCTGTCAACTTATTTCAATGCGTTGGAGGCGATGTACATTGTTGATATGCTGCCGGCTTGGTCGCACAAGGATTATGACCGTGCAGGCAAAGTACCCAAAATGTTCATGACGGATTCAGGATTGATGGCGTATCTGCTGGGTATCAGCACGGTTGACCAATTGACCGAGATGACATCTGATGCAGCGGATCAGACTGGTAAGCTGGTGGAAACCTGGGTTTACAATCAGCTGGTATCTGAGATGGATCTGCGTCCACGCTGGAATATGACACATTTCCGGTATCGGAACAATCGTGAGATTGATTTCCTGATTCAGAATGAGAAAGGTGGTTATCTGGGCGTTGAGGTCAAGGCAGCAGAAACGCTTGATGCAAAAGATTTCAGTCATCTCAAATGGTTCAGTGAACAACCTGCCATCAAGGATTTCATAGGCATTGTCCTTTATGCAGGCAATATGGTTACATCACCAGCCAAAGGGCTGTATGGGATTCCGATGGCATCGATGTGGCAGGCTTGATATCTGGGAAAGGGTTTCTCCATCATTTCAGCGAAGCCATTTTGATAGAATGGCAGAACTGCTTGTTTCTGATCTGAACTATGACCACTTATGTTATCGGTGATGTCCATGGCTGCTTGAAGCAGCTTGACCAGCTGCTTGCCATGATTGAATGCGAAACACCTGATACCCGGTTGCTGTTTACTGGCGATATCATCAACAGGGGACCGGATTCCCTGGGGGTGCTGCGCCGTGTCATGGCGATGGGAGACCGTGCCCAGATGGTGCTGGGCAACCATGACCTGCATCTGCTGGGGATTGCAGCCGGTATCCGCAAGATGAAGTCCGGGGATACGGTACAGCCGATTTTTGATGCGCCGGACTGTGCAGACCTGCTGGATTGGTTCCGCAGCCGTCCGATGGCTTATCCTGTCGGTGAGAAGGGCATCTTGGTTCACGCAGGGCTGTTGCCGCAGTGGTCTCGTAAAAAGGCGCTTGCTTTGGCAAAGGAACTGGAATCTGTACTCCGCAGCGGCCGGTGGCAGGCTTTGATGGCGGAGATGTATGGGAACAAGCCGGATCAATGGGATGACGGCCTCAAGGGCATGGACCGGCTGCGCTGCATCATCAACGGTTTCACCCGCCTGCGTTTCTGTTCCAGGAAAGGGGTGATGGCGTTTGACGCCAAGCTGGGGCCGGAAACGGCACCGGAAGGGTATATGCCATGGTTTGAGGTGCCTGACAGGAAATCCAAGGACAGTCTGGTCATCTGGGGGCATTGGTCAACGTTGGGACTGGTCAACCTGCCGAACCTGCTGGCGGTGGATACGGGATGCCTTTGGGGTGGTGCGCTGACGGCTGTCCGGCTGGATGACAGGGCGGTGTTCCAGGTCAAGTCTGCCGGTTACCGGGTGCCTGGTTTCTGATCATCTGTCATGGTGGCGAGTGCGGACTGGATTGCCGCCTGTGCCTCCCGTGCCAGTTCGCTGCGGTTCTTGCCTTCGGGGCTGATGGTCGGCAGTATGGTCAGTTCGGCGGTGATGCCATCGGTGCTGAATATCCGTTTCATGCTTTCCTGCATGGTCATGTCCCCGGTGAGACTTTCGGCGTAGGCTCCGAACCAGAGTCCGAAGGAAGACGGCATAGCCACCAGATCGGAAGAGCGTCGTGTAGGGAAA
>CALGGD010000424.1 GCA_937916185.1 uncultured Oxalobacter sp.
AGCATGCTCATCCACACTCAGGGTGGGTGACTCGCCAGTGGTACCAACAACAGACAATGCATCAGTGCCTTCAGCAATCAGCCAGTCAACGAATTTCCGGGTGCCGTCAAAATCGACACGGCCATCTTCGTCCATTGGCGTAACCATTGCCACAATACTGCCTTCAATCTTCATGATATGACCTCGCATCAACAGGGCGCCAAGCCCTTGGGAATCCGCTGGAGAAATTAATTTCCGACAGCGCTAATATACATCAATCCAGACAATATATCAGCAAGCGGGGGAAAAAGCCCCTGACAGGTCCACCGAAAAGGCGATGCACCCCGTGTTTCATGAACATTCAGGCGTTCATCAACCAACCATCAACAGCCTCCGCGCATTCCCGCCCCTCATGAATCGCCCAGACAACCAATGACTGCCCCCTACGGGCATCCCCTGCGGCAAAAACCTTGTCCACCGAAGTCCTGAAACGGTTTTCCCCTTCATCATCTGCCAGGATGGTGCCGTTACGGCGCTTCCTGACACCGAAAGCATCCAGGACGGAAGCAGCCGGCCCTGAAAAACCCATTGCCAGCAACACCATATCTGCGGGAATCTCGAATTCACTGCCCTCAACCTCGATATATTTCCCCGCAACATGGTCAACCCGGCAGGCAATCAGTTTCTCGACCCTGCCACGACGGCCAGCAATGCGTTTGGTCATGACACGGAAATCGCGTTCACAGCCCTCCTCATGGGAAGAAGAAACTGAAAAACAGCGTGGCCAATATGGCCAGGTCAGGTCTTTATCAACGGTATCCGGCAACCTGGTGTTGCGGTCGAACTGCAGGATACTCGCAGCCCCCTGGCGGTTGGCGATTCCCACACAGTCAGAGCCGGTGTCCCCCCCTCCGATAATCACAACCCGCTTGCCTTCCGCATTCAGACGGTTCCGTCCTTTATCGCCTGCATCTTTCCTGTTCTGTGCAACCAGGAACTCCATCGCATAATGGACTCCCAGCAGATCTGCACCGGGGATACCGTCAAGCCCCCGTGGCTGCTCTGCTCCCACTGCCAGGACCACTGCATCGAACCCTGTTGTCAGCGCCTCTGGTGAAACAACCTCTTTTGACATATCCTGGATACCGTCCGGGATGGCTGTACCAACCCGGACTCCGGTATGGAACACAACCCCCTCTGCCGCCATCTGCCCCAACCGGCGGTCAAGCACCTGTTTTTCCAGTTTGAAATCAGGGATGCCATAACGGAGCAGGCCGCCAATCCTGTCGTTCTTCTCATAGACATGCACATCATGGCCCGCGCGGACCAGTTGCTGGGCAGCGGCAAGCCCTGCGGGCCCTGATCCAACGATGGCAACCCGTTTGCCTGTCTTTTCCCTGGCAATCACCGGTTTGACCCAGCCATTCTCCCAGCCTTTCTCAATGATGAACCGCTCAATTGACCGGATGCCAACCGGCTGCTGGATCAACCCTAGCGAGCACGCAGGCTCACACAGGGCAGGACAGACCCGCCCCGTGAATTCTGGAAAGTTATTGGTCGTATGCAGCTTGTCCAATGCCTCCTGATCCAATGCGTTGTAAACCTGGTCATTGAAATCAGGGATAAGATTGCCCAATGGACAGGCATTGTTGCAGAAAGGAATCCCGCAATCCATGCACCTGGCACCCTGCTGGCGAGCCTGGCTGTCCGTCAATGTCAATGTGAACTCACGGTAATGCCTGGTCCTTTCCTGCGGAGCAGCATGAAATTCCTCTATCCTGTCAAACTCCTTGAATCCCGTCACTTTTCCCATTTTCGCCTCTATCCTGTAATCTTCTGACTGTCTTTCTGCATTCAGGCAGCTTTTCCTTCACCCATTTCCACTTTTGCATGGCACAGGTCTTCCAATGCCCGACGGTACTCATCCGGGAACACCTTCACAAAATGGGAACGGCAATTTGACCAGTCCTCAAGCAGCCTGCGGGCTGTCATGCTGCCGGTATAGGTGAAATGGTTTTCAATCAGGCGCCTCAGGATGACCTCATCTGTCTGGGGTGCGCTTTCACGGTCCATCCGGTGCCAGCTTTCCTTATGTCCCTCCGATTCCTGGTCAAAATAAGACTCAACCGGTTCAAGCGTCACCATCGATTGGTTGCATTTCCGTTCAAAATGACCCTCTGGATCATAGACATAGGCAACCCCACCTGACATCCCGGCAGCGAAGTTCCGGCCAGTCTCTCCAAGCACAACCACGGTGCCGCCAGTCATATATTCGCAGCCATGGTCCCCGCAGCCTTCTGTCACAGCGACTGCGCCGGAATTGTGGACGGCAAAACGTTCGCCGGCAATACCATAAAAATAGGCCTCTCCGGCAACCGCACCATACAGCACTGTATTGCCTGCAATCATGTTCTGGCTTGGCTGCCCCCGGAACT
>CALGGD010000425.1 GCA_937916185.1 uncultured Oxalobacter sp.
GTTGCAGAGGGTCCCAGCGACAATCATCAGGTCAGACTGCCGTGGCGATGCCCGGAAAAACGTACCGAACCGGTCCATGTCATAGCGTGCGGCACTGCTGTGCATCATTTCCATCGCACAGCAAGCCAGACCGAAAGATACCGGCCACAACGACCCTGTCCGCAACCAGTTGATGGCACTGTCAAGCGTCGTTATGACAAATCCCCTGTTCTGCAGACCCTCAACCGCCACAAATCACTCCCAATCCAGTGCCCCTTTTTTCCAGATATAGATGAAGCCTGCCAGCAGTTCCGCCAGGAAGACCATGACAGTCAGAAACGCCTGCCATCCCAATTCACGCATCGAAGCCGCCCAAGGGAACAGGAAGGCGGTTTCCACATCAAACAGGATGAACAGGATTGCAATCAGATAAAAACGGACATCGAATTTCGCATGGACTTTCTCGAATGGGGCAAAACCGCATTCATAGATGGAATTCTTCTCGGCATCAGGACGGTGAGGAGCCAAGATGCGTCCCAGCACCAGGGAAAGAACACCGAATGTCAGTGCCGCCAGAAGAAAAAGGAACACCGGCAGATAATGTTCTGGAATCACTTCAGCACCCGAAATCAAATTGGTTGACTGATGGAATCCCCTGTCCTTCCCTGTGTCATCCGCAACGGTCACAGGGAATCCAAGGACTCTTCATGCTAAATGCTTATGATAACATCCCAAACGGTTTTCCCCATAAAATAATGTACCTATACGGTTCATTTCCACTTGATGTCACTGAGCGGATAAGCGTAGCCATCGACATTGAAAACGTAGTTGGACTCTTCCAATGACTTCGCCCGCGCCTCATCGGTGACCTGATATCCCATGACTTCCGCCATGACAAACGGGAACGCACTGGTGTTGAACAGCCTGCCGTCATTGATGGAATACCGGTTGACCGCTTTACGGAAACGGGTGATATAGGCCGCATTGGACGACCAGGCGAAAAACGGTATGTCAAACTGGGCACCTGCCAGGTCTGCTGTGCCATGCCCAAGGTTCACAATCTCGCCATGGTCCGGGACATAGATAAACAGTGTCTTGCCATCCCCATATCCTGTCAGCTGTTCCAACAACCTGTCGATATGCCCAATGGCTGCGTCATAGTGCCGGAATTCCTTGGATGAGCGGGATGCATGCTGATAATCAATATCATCATGGCGGTCCTCATACCACATATGCCCCCCCCAGATATGCATGACCAGCAGCTGTTTCCTGTCATTGAATTCCGCAACCAGCGGTGGAACCAGCACCTCATCACGCCCCTCATCGAGATAAACGGTCTTTTCCGACTGCTGGGCGACAACCTTCACCAGGGTATCATAGATACCATCCATGTTCTGACGGGAAAACCATCCTGTCTGGTATCCCGCATGCTTCGCCATATCGGCAATGCCCATGTTTTCTGTAAAGGGTTCCATATCACGCGCTGTTGCAAACGTCATCACCCTGGGCACCGCCTCACGGGTGACTGCCGACGGGGCAACTGCGGTGAAAATGGCGGTATGGGCCTGGTCTTTCCGCCGCCCCATCATGAAACGGTCTGTCCCGAATGGGTAGCCATAGGCGCCATGATGCGCCCGCCAGTCGCTTTCACCCAAGACGATGACAATCCTGCGTGGGATACTGTCTCCCGTGGCACCGGCAGGCAGGGAAACGCCTTCCGGCAATGTCCGTTTCCTGTTGCCCGCATCCATCAGCCGGTTCCGGATGGAAAAGTACTGTCCTATCATCGTTGGATAACGGTAAGCCAACGAGTTGATATAGCGGTCCTTCATCTTTTCTGCCGGGAAGCGCATGAATTCGTAGGACTGGCTGTATTTCTCCCCGATTGCTGCGGAAAAAATCAGCTCGGCAACTGGCGCAAATGACAGGCAGACCAGCACAATCAGGCCAAACCACCCTGTCCGGGAGGTTTTCCATGTCAATACTGGTCACCGGCGGAGCCGGCTATATCGGAAGCCACAC
>CALGGD010000426.1 GCA_937916185.1 uncultured Oxalobacter sp.
TCACTGAGACCCTTTATGCCCTGGTCACCCAACGGCAGTTTGTGCCGACAGAAATCCATGCGCTTGGAACCAGCCCTGCCAAAGAAGGCATCCTGAGGGACCTGCTGACTGAAAACAGCCCATACCACGCACTCTGCCGGGAATTTGGGCTGGAAGGGAAAATCCGGTTTGACGGGGACTGCATCCATACCATCGCCTCTCCGGATGGCAGGGAACTGGATGACATCCTTTACCCCGAAGAAATCAGCATCATGGCTGATGTCACCGTCGATATCATCCGCACCCTCTGCCAGGATACAGACAGCTGCCTTCATGTCTCCATTGCGGGCGGCAGGAAAACCCTCTCATTCACCGTCGGTTACGCCTTGTCCCTGTTCGCACGCCCACAGGACGTCCTCTCGCATGTGCTGGTCCCCGGTGGCTACGAGTACAACAAAGACTTTTTCTATCCATCCCAGCAACAGCAGAACCTGACCCGATGGAATGCGGAAACCCGGAAAACAGAACCCCTGCTGGCAAGGGACGCCAACATCATGCTGGCAGATATCCCGCTTGTCCACCTGAGATCGAACCTGCCCCCGAACTTCCTGACAACAGGCACCTATTCACAGACTGTCTCTGCCATCCAATACAGCCTGAACAACCCGGCAACCATGCGGTTCAACCTGGAGGAATCCACCATCGTCTGCGATGAAGAAACCATTGACCTCCAACCGGCTCCTTTCATCATGCTCTTATGGCTTGCTGTCAGGAAAAAGAAAGGGCTTGCCCCGATCCATCCAGTGATAGACGGCACATTGGCCCGGGAATACCAGGATTTTTCAGACAATATTGTGAACCAAGTCAAACGGGCAAGGGATGTCAGGAACCTGTCCCATGAAGACTTCGTCAAGAAATTCAACGAGACAAGGACCATCATCAACAAAGCCATCCAGAAAGCATTGCCACAGGAAGAACGCTGGAAACGCTATCAGATCGGTTCCACCAAGCAGAAAGGCTATTCCGCTTACGAACTGTCCATCCCCAGTGAGGGCATCCTGCTGCCAAAAGGAATGAACTGACAGCCATCAATGGCATCCAAGCCGGCATACCAGAAAGGAAAACGGCATGGAAACGATGCCATGCCGTCTCAGCCAAACGTCCAGGTTCCTGTCAATGCAGCACTCCCGTTGGATTCTCCGCCGCCAGCAGCAGCGCCATCTGGGCATCCTCATCCGTGACATCACTGTCCAGGAAAGGTACATCAGACATTGATTTGAGCAACAGCTGGCCGAACACCCTGTCCGAAACCAATATTTCCTGCAATTCTTTGCAGAACTGCTCCAACTGTTCCTCACTGACAGCGTCCTGCCCAAGAACCACTTCAATATCATCTTCAAATTTCATCAATGTCCTCCTGACGACTGGACCGCCACTGAATGCAAACCAATCCCTGTCCCAGACATCATACCTGATTCCACCGTCAATGGCACAGCCGTCCGAAAATAAAAACGGCAGGGACAAGAACCACTGCCGTTGGGAAACAGCCCCATGCCGGAATCAACGCCAGCCCATATTGTCCTGGATATTCTGCATGGCGTCACGGACCGTATCAAAATGGTCAAGCGGATGGTTTGATTCCACCGCAATGCGGTTCAGCAGGCCGACAATCACCATGACCATGATACGTGCCCGGATAACCGGCCTTCCCCAATGGGTATCCGCCATCTGCTGCGCCGCCCCTGCGGAATTGGTGATGGAATCCTGCA
>CALGGD010000427.1 GCA_937916185.1 uncultured Oxalobacter sp.
ATGGAAGAGGCGATTGACCACTGTACGGCAGGTATCGGTATCTGGGAATGGGCAAGCAATGACAAAGGTGCAGAGCCGGATGTCGTCATGTGCTGCATCGGCGATGTGCCGACACTGGAAACCCTTGCTGCGGTGAAAATCCTGCGGGAACATATTCCTGATATCAAGATCCGGGTCATCAATGTTGTCAATCTGATGACGCTGCAGCAGCCTTCTGACCATCCAAATGGTCTGTCAGACCATGATTTTGATGTCCTGTTCACCAAGAACAAGCCTGTCATCGTCGCCTATCATGGCTATCCTTGGCTGATACACCGGTTGACCTACCGCCGTACCAACCATGCGAATATCCATGTCCGTGGTTATCAGGAAGAAGGCACGACAACGACGCCGTTTGATATGGTCGTCCTGAACCGGTTGGACCGTTATCACCTGGCGGGCGATGTCATTGACCGCCTGCCGCAGCTTGGCGCGAAGGCGGCTTATACCAAACAATGGCTCCGGACCAGGATGCTCCAGCATAAGGAATATGTCCAGAAATACGGCGAGGATATGCCTGAAATCCGGAACTGGAACTGGCGGGACGGGCGTTCCTGACAACCTTTGACAGGTACTGCCAGGCAGCATCAAGCTGCCTGGTCCTGTATGGACAGGCTGCCGCTTATCCTGTTTCCGGTATTTTCTTGAATTGGAAAACGGTTTTCAGCAAAGTCAATGGCTTATCCAAATATGTCTGGCTTTTTCTGAAACATCTCTTTCCACTTCCGGCTGGCACGGAAGGTCACGACCCGTCTGGCGGATATAAGGGCATCCTCACTGGTACGGGGATTCCTGCCAGGACGGGCAGCCTTGTCACGCAGTTCAAAGTTGCCGAAGCCCGCCAGCTTGACTTCCCTGCCCTGCTCCAGTTCTGATGCCATAATCTCAAAGAAGGAATCGACCAGTTCCTTGGCTTCAGCCTTTTCCCTTGTCGGCTGCACTGTCGCGCCAGGGTTTGCCTTCGCCGGCTTTGAACTGGCAAAGCAGTCTGAACTGCTGGCCCAATGCCCCCATCAAGCTGAAGCCATCCGGGAATTCAGCCTGGACTGATGTTTCCAAGTCCCATCACCGCAGGTAATGCGTACTGAACGACTTGAAATGCCGCAGGCCCAACGCATCCGTCACCACCTTCATCGCCTGCTTGTCCAGCCATTCGCCCTTGCGGCTTCCCCGCAGCCGGTAAACGCAGTTGCTGTAGCCCTGCCCCGATGAATGCAGGTTCCCCGTGAACGGCGTCCTCTGGCAGGTCTCCAGGTCACGCGCATGCATCTGGTAGATTGCCCTCGCATAGTCCGCACGGTAGCCCTGGATGTCCGCCGCCGTGAAGATCCGGCTGAAGACTTTGCCCGACCCGGCATCACGCATCATGTTCACAATCAGCC
>CALGGD010000428.1 GCA_937916185.1 uncultured Oxalobacter sp.
TGGAGGCTATTCAGTGAAAAGAACGTTTCTTTTTGTCTTGACAAATCTGGCAGTGATACTTGTGATGTCGGTCACGCTGTCGTTATTGGGCGTGAACCGCTACCTGACAGCCAGGGGAATCGATTTCCATGCGTTGCTGCTGTTCTCTCTGGTGCTGGGGTTCACAGGATCCATCATCTCATTGCTGATGAGCAAACAGATGGCGAAATGGTCGACCGGTGCCATGGTGATTGACCAGCCCCGCAATCAAGCGGAGAGGTGGCTGCTGGACACGGTGCGGAAACTGTCTTCGGCGGCAGGTATCAGAATGCCTGAAGTCGCAGTGTATAACGGGGAGCCGAATGCTTTTGCAACGGGGGCTTTCAAGAATTCAGCGCTTGTTGCGGTTTCAACCGGACTATTGCAGAGCATGAACCATGAAGAAGTTGAGGCTGTGCTGGGGCATGAGATTTCCCATGTTGCCAACGGAGATATGGTGACATTGACCTTGATTCAAGGGGTTGTGAACACTTTTGTCATCTTTTTGGCGCGTATTGTCGGTTTCTTTGTCGACAGTTTCCTTTCCCGGAATTCCCAGGAAAACCGGGGAATCGGCATCGGCTATTATTTTACAGTCATGGCCTGTCAGATACTGTTCGGGTTCATCGCCAACATCATCGTCGCCTGGTTTGCGAGAAGGCGGGAATTCTATGCTGATGCGGGTTCCGCCACGCTGTTGGGAGATGGGCGTCCGATGGAACATGCCCTTTACCGTCTTGGACAGATGCAGCCGGGAATGCTGCCGAAGAACATGGCGGCCTTTGGCATCAATGGTGGCGGGGCGTTGCTGTCCCTGTTTGCAACGCATCCTCCGATTGAGAAGCGGATTGAGGCATTGCGGAACCGTACCTATATGTAAGGCGCAGTATGTCCAGCCAGTATCTCGAAGTCCATCCACGGGATCCCCAGCCAAGGCAGATCAGGAAAGCGGCGGATATCCTCCGTTCTGGCGGTGTCATTGTGGCACCGACCGATTCCAGCTATGCCCTGATCTGCCGGCTGGATGACAAAGCGGCGGTAGACAGGATCCGCAGGATCCGGCAGATTGATGAGAAGCACCTGATGACCCTGTTGTGCAGGGACCTGCGGGAACTGGGATCCTATGCACGGGTGGACAATGCGGCGTACCGCCTGTTGAAAATGGCGACACCAGGTGCCTATACATTCATCCTGCAGGCATCCCGTGAGGTTCCCAGGCGTCTTTCCCATCCGTCACGCAAGACAATCGGTCTCCGTATTCCTGACAACCCGGTCATCCAGGCATTGCTTGAGGAAGTCGGTGAACCCCTGATCGGGACAACGGTTATCCTGCCTGATGCGGAAGATCCGCTGACGGAAGGTTATGAGATCCAGGAACAGCTCCAGAAACTGGTGGATGCTGTTGTGGATGGCGGGGCCTGCGGACTGCTGCCGACAACGGTCATCGACCTGACAGACGGCGAGCCGAAACTGGTCCGGAAAGGGCGGGCGGATCCAGCGGATATCGGGGTTTCATCAGCGTAACCGGTCAGTCGGCATGGATTTCCAGATTCAGAGCATCGAGAAACTCCTAGAGACCATCCTGGTATGGGCGGTTCCCCTGCTTACAGCAATCACCCTGCATGAAGCGGCGCATGGCTATACCGCTTACCGGCTGGGAGATGCCACGGCATACCTGCAGGGGCGGGTGTCGCTGAATCCCATCAGGCATATCGACCTGTTGGGGACAATCATCATTCCCCTGATCCTGCTGGCGACCGGCAGTTCTTTCATCTTCGGTTATGCAAAGCCGGTTCCCGTCAATTTTTCCCAGTTGCGGCATGTACGGCGGGATACCATCCTCGTGGCACTGGCAGGGCCTTTCTCCAATCTGGTGATGGCGTTTATCTGGAGCCTGCTGAAACTGGCAGTCCTGCTTTGCCTTCCCGGCAATGTTTTCCTGCTGAAAATGGTCACGGCAGGCGTTGTTGTCAATCTGGTCCTCTTTGCTTTCCACCTTTTCCCATTGCCACCAATGGATGGAGGACGCATAATGCTAAGCTTACTGCCGCCTCAAATGGCATATCAGTTCGCCAGGGTTGAGCGGTATGGCTTTTTCATCCTGATGGGGCTGATTTATCTGGGCGTAACCTCATACTGGATGAGACCGGTCATGATGATCGGTCGATGGGTGATCAACCTGTTCATTTACCCATTGTTGTATTTTTTAGGACTGTCCTGAATATCCAGGCGCATCTATGGCGGAAAATTGATTATGGCAGAGAAAAACATCATTCTGACTGGCGACCGTCCCACCGGACGTTTACATCTTGGACACTATGTCGGTTCACTGATGCGTCGTGTGGAGTTGCAGAATTCAGGGACGTTCGATGAGATCAATATCCTGATTGCAGACGATCAGGCACTGACAGACAACGCTGACAATCCTGGAAAGATCCGGGACAACATCGTCAATGTGGTGCTGGATTACCTGTCAGTCGGTATTGATCCTTCAAAAACGACTATCTGCATCCAGTCAGCATTGCCTGCACTGCATGCCTTGACTTTCTACTATCTCAATCTGGTCACTACTTCGCGTCTTTCCCGGAATCCTACTGTGAAGGCGGAAATCCAGATGCGTGGTTTTGCGGAAGAAGGACTGCCTGCCGGCTTTTTCACTTATCCTGTTTCCCAGGCAGCGGATATCACGGCTTTCGATGCCAATGTGGTGCCTGTTGGGGAAGACCAGCTCCCGATGATTGAACAGACACGGGAAATCGTGGAAAAGTTCAACCGGACTTATGGGGAGACCTTGGTGGTGCCCCATGCGATGATTCCTGAAAACGAAACGCAGCGCCGTCTGCCGGGCGTTGATGGCAAGGCGAAGATGAGCAAGTCGCTGGGCAACTGCATCTATCTTTCTGATGATGCCAAGACTGTCAAGAAACAGGTCAACGGGAAGATGTTCACTGACCCGCTGCACCTGAGGATTGAAGATCCCGGTCATATCGAAGGCAATGTGGTTTTCACTTATCTGGATGCACTCTGTACAGATGGGCATTTTGCGGAATACCTGCCGGATTATGCCAATCTTGAAGAGATGAAGGCGCATTACCGCCGCGGCGGGCTCGGCGACGGCACCTGCAAAAAGTTCCTGATCAATGTGCTGGAGGAGACCCTCGCCCCCATCCGCGCCGAGCGCGCGAAATGGGAAGCCGATCTTGACAGTGTTTACGACATCCTGAAGGAAGGCACCGCCAGAGCTGTCGAGGTCACAAATGCGACCCTGGCCCGCGTGCGTCACGCCATGCGCATCGACTATTTCGAAGACGCCTCCATTGTGAAGGAGTGGG
>CALGGD010000429.1 GCA_937916185.1 uncultured Oxalobacter sp.
TGACCATCTCCCTTTACAAAAAATGCGCTGACTATGCCCTTGAAAAAGGTATCATCATCGCAGACACCAAGTTTGAATTCGGTCTGGATGAAAACGGAAACATTGTTGTGGGCGATGAAATGCTTACCCCCGACAGCTCCCGTTTCTGGCCCCTGGAGGGATACGAAGCCGGTCATTCCCAGCCTTCCTTCGACAAGCAGTATGTCCGTGACTGGCTGTCTGCCCAGCCATGGGATAAGAAGGCGCCTGCACCACGGTTGCCTGATGAAGTTTCTGCCCGTACCACAGAAAAATACAACGAAGCACTCCGCCTGCTGACAGAATGATGCCGCAGCCGGAAACCGAAGCTGGAAAGATTGCCACCGCTGCCCGGATGCTGGAATCCGGGCGGTTGGTGGCTTTCCCAACTGAAACCGTCTATGGATTGGGAGCAGATGCAGAGAATCCGGAAGCTGTCCAACAGATTTTCGCCTTGAAAGGCCGTCCTGCTGACCGTCCGTTGAGTGTCAATGTCCATAAAGACACAGACATCGGCTATTGGGCATCTGAAATTCCGCTGATGGCTAAGAAGCTGATGGATGCGTTCTGGCCGGGTCCCTTGACACTGGTTCTCAAGAAAAGCATCCATGTGCCGGATACCATCTCACGGGGAAAAGATTCTGTTGCCCTCAGATGTCCTGACCATCCCTTGGCAATCGCTTTGCTGAAAAACTTCAAGCAGGGAAAAGGTGGGATTGCCGCCCCCTCGGCAAACCGGTCTGGGCATATCAGCCCGACAACCGCACAGCATGTCAGGGATGAATTCGGTACAGATGAGCGGCTGGGGATGATTCTGGATGGCGGTTCCTGTGATTTCGGCATTGAATCAACCATCCTCGACTTGTCCCGTCTGGAAACCGATGGCTCCATTATCCTGCGTCCAGGGGTAATCACGGCAGGGCAGATTGCCGGAGTCATCGGAGAATATCCGACTGTCCAGGAAACTGCATCGGCTTTGGATACAGGGCATATGGGAAGCCATTATGCGCCGAAAACGCCTGCATCGGTCCTGTCAGCGGCAGGGATACAGCAGCTGCTGGCTTCAGAACCTGCGGAGAAGATGGCTTTACTGGTGCATACCGAATCACTTTTCAGATCATTGGCAGATTCTCATCCCGAACTGACCATCAAATGCCTGCCGGATTCCCCTGCTGATTATGCGCAGCAGCTGTATGCCGCGCTGCGGGAAGCCGATGACAGCAGCGTTGATGCCATATTGATAGAAGCGGTTCCTGACACACAGGCATGGCAGGCTGTCCATGACCGTCTTGCTGCTGTGGCAGAATCTGGCAGGCAGATGAAAGCAGGGTCGCTGCTTTCATCCGTATAGGGGGAAGCCACATTAAAAAAGCCTGACAGGTCTGTCAGGCTTATCAGGCGGGGCAAGGAACCCCCGTTATTTCTGATAGATGTAATTCCGGTTCCAGCCATGGGCGGGGTATTTCTTGCCAGACTTCGTACAGAGAACCTGGAAGATGGCGACACGGTCAGCCTCGAAGGCATAGGAGCAGCCAGCCAGATAGACACGCCAGATGCGGTAGCGTTTTTCATCTGTCAGCTGTTTGACCTTGTCGGTGACTTTCTCAAAATTCTCTGCCCAGATACCGCAGGTCTTCGCATAGTGCAAACGCAGGTTTTCAATATCCAGCGCTTCCAATCCGGCTTCCTGCATGTTCTGCAGAACCAGGCCGATATGGGGCAGTTCACCGTTCGGGAAGACGTATTTCTCGATGAATTCACCGCCACCGAAAGGCGTTGCGCCACTGCCGGCATCACAGCTGGTGATGCCGTGGTTCATCGCAAGACCGTCATCGGTCAGCAGTTTGCGGATGATGGAGAAGTACTCGACCATATGGCGGAGCCCGACATGCTCAAACATACCGACACTGGTGATGCGTTCAAAAGTGCCCGTGACGTCACGGTAGTCCTGGATCCTGATATCCACCTGGTTTTCCAGTCCTTTTTCCCTGACACGCTGTGAGGCAAGTTCATACTGGTTTT
>CALGGD010000430.1 GCA_937916185.1 uncultured Oxalobacter sp.
TGCTGAAAACGCATGAGGCATCAGATATCCGCTTCTTCGGAACATCATCCGGCGGCGGGCAGGCCATGAGCCTGTGCGTCTACATCCGGCAGGAAAAGCCCGCTGTCCCAAGGCACAGCGGGTTTTTGCATGACAGGGGCAGGGCGTGTTCAGGCGCCGAGTTTCTGCTTGAGAAGCTGGTTGACCTGTCCCGGGTTCGCCTTGCCACGGGTCGCTTTCATCACCTGACCGATCAGCGCATTGAAGGCTTTTGCCTTGCCCGCCCGGAATTCCTCAACGGATTTCTGGTTGTTTGCCAGGACTTCATCAATGATTTTCTCAATGGCACCGGTGTCGGAAATCTGTTTCAGGCCTTTTTCATCGATGATGCGGTCAACGGCATCGGCATCATCTGAGCGGTTTTCCCACAGCAGGCTGAACACTTCTTTCGCAATCTTGTTTGAGATGGTGTTGTCTGCGATGCGTTTCATCAGCAGGGACAGCTGTTCAGCAGAGACCGGGACATTGTCGATATCAATGCCTTCACGGTTCAGGGCGGAGGAGACATCCCCCATCATCCAGTTCGCACTCTGTTTTGCAAGGGGCTTGCCGGTCAGGGCGACCAGTTTCTCGAAGTATGCCGCCATCGCCTTGGAAGAAGTCAGCACCGTGGCATCATATTCAGGCAGACCATATTCAGCGATGAAACGGGCTTTCATCGCACTGGGCAGTTCAGGCATGGCGGCTTTCACCTGTTCAATCCATGCATGGTCGATTACCAGGGGCGGCAGGTCGGGATCCGGGAAATAACGGTAATCGTCCGAATCTTCCTTCGTCCGCATTTCACGGGTTTCATGCTTGTCCGGATCATACAGACGGGTCGCCTGGACGACCTTGCCACCCCCTTCAATCAGTTCAATCTGGCGTGCCACTTCATAGTTGATGGCATCTTCCAGATGGCGGAAAGAGTTCAGGTTCTTCACCTCACAGCGGGTGCCCAGGACTTCAGAACCGGCAGGACGGACAGAGACATTGGCATCACACCGGAAAGAACCTTCCTGCATATTGCCATCAGACATGCCCAGCCAGACGACCAGTGAATGCAGCGCCTTGGCATAGGCGACCGCTTCAGCGGCGCTGCGCATGTCGGGTTCCGTCACGATTTCCAGCAATGGGGTGCCGGCACGGTTCAGGTCGATGCCCGTCTGTCCCGGGAACTGGTCATGGACAGATTTCCCGGCATCTTCTTCCAGATGGGAGGACTGGCGGGCTCGATGCTGAAGTGCTCGGGCAACATGAAGATTCCATCCGTCCTGAACATCGGCATGTGCGTGATGGACGTCTGCTTCAACTACCTGTTTATATATATACTCGACATGGGCGTGGTGGGCGCCGCCATGGGAACGGGCTTGGCCGAGCTGATCACGGCGGGCCTGATGCTCTACTTCCTGCTCCGACGCTCGAAGATGTTGGGGATCTTCTCGATGAGTGCGGAGGGAGATGTGCGGAGTGAGAATAGTTGGGCGGCCTTCTGTCCGAAGTCGGATACCGTCGGCACAGCCTTCAAGATTGGGGCGCCGATGAGCCTGCAGCACATGCTGATGGGCGGCGCGCAGATAGTGAGCACACTCATCGTGGCGCCGCTCGGCACCATCGCGATAGCAGCCCACTCCCTCGCCATCACCGTCGAGAGCCTGTGCTACATGCCGGGCTACGGCATCGCCGAGGCTGCCACGACCCTCGTGGGCCAGGG
>CALGGD010000431.1 GCA_937916185.1 uncultured Oxalobacter sp.
TGAGTTAAGGAACATCAATGCATGTATTGGAATTTTTCCAATGATTGATGTTATAAAATGTTACTCAGGGTTCAATTATTCAACACAAATTATTCTACCAGAGGGCTTAACATTAATTCTTTTTTTATCAAAAATGCACGCTTCTTATAAGCCAGTATCGTATGTTGACATAGAAGAGTTCTTTAATCATAACCGTAATTTTTATGAGTCCATTTTTCAATTTATAAATACCTTTAATAAAAAAATAGAAATTACAAGTGATTGTCCTGGATTCTTTAACGTGAGTCTTTTATTTTCGGCAAATCACGAAATGCGACAAAAATTTGAAGAGTTAATGTTCAGGTTCGTTGACCTTACTGCTCACGCTGATTTTGAACTATCTCCTAGTGAAAATAAATGGGTGAAACAAATTGAGCAGGTTATGAATGACAGCAAAGCGATACCTGTATCCAATGATAATTCGACAACGTCATTATTCAAAAGTGACTTGGATAACTTGGTTGGTATATCAACGGTAAAAACTGAAATCAATAAACTTACAAACTTCATAAAAATTCAGAAATTGAGAAAAGAGAAAGGAATGAAGTCTGTTCCGCTCTCATATCACTGTGTTTTTACCGGGAATGCAGGTACTGGTAAAACAACGGTAGCCAGAATTGTTGCTGGCATCTATAAAGAACTCGGTATTCTGAAGAAAGGACATCTTGTGGAAACAGACCGTTCTGGGCTTGTTGCAGAATATGTTGGTCAAACGGCTGTGAAAACCAATAAGATAATTGATTCTGCAATAGATGGAGTTTTGTTCATTGATGAAGCTTATTCACTTGTAACCGATAGTAGTAATGATTATGGTGCTGAAGCAATCGCAACACTATTAAAAAGAATGGAAGATGACCGAGAAAGATTAGTGGTCATTCTTGCTGGATATTCTGAAGAAATGCAGGGATTTATTGATTCAAACCCCGGACTCCAATCTCGGTTCAACAGATACATTCATTTTGACGATTATTCTGCTGATGAATTATTGAAAATTTTTGAGCTTAATGTTCAAAAACAAGATTATAAGCTTGATGAAAATGCTAAAAACAAGCTTAAAAAATTACTTGATTTTGAGGTTGCACATAGGGATAGGAATTTTGGTAATGCTCGTTATGTAAGAAACCTCTTTGAGAAGACTCTAGAAAATCAAGCCACACGATTGTCAAATAATACCGAAAATCTAACAGAAGAACTGTTGGCAAATATCAGTTCAGATGATATTCCAATTGCTAGTTAAAATTTAAAAACACCACAATCTTCGACAATATTCGAATAACCCCTGTTTCTGCTGTGCTTCTATCATCTTGGATGTTCTTTGAAGATTGTTCGGTTGTACAGAAGATTGTAGCAAACGAGAACATCATTCAGGCTGTCTTGGATTGTCTGCATTGAATTTTCCCTGTCTGGATGATGGATCTACCACTCATCACCTTAAAACGTCCCTGGTCGGGTTCTGGTCAATCCTGGCAGGTAACCATGTCTGACATCCACGGTATCCAAAAGGTAACCAGTAACAGAGGTAACGAGACATCACCAATCGTTATTTCAATAACTGTTGAACCAAAAATTCCACCTTTCTTACGGAACCTCCAAGTTTTCTTTTGAGTTCTCTTATCAAAGAAAAGACTCAATCCATCACCATTTGATATTGACATCTTTCCATTGAGAATGTCCTGTTTGGATGGTGGATTTGACCGTGGTGGTGTACCCGGTTTCCAGTTTCTGATTTGTGATTGAGTCAACAGATTTTTCCCCATCATTTCCTCCGTTCCTTGGGAAATTGAATGGGAATTTGTCCCTAACAACAGTCACCAAATTTCCACCCCTGTATCCACCCCTACATCCACCACAACACTGTAACACTTCAAATTAAACCAATTGGATAAAGTAGTCCATAGTCAACATAACTTGAAGTCCCTCAACCAGTTAGGTCATTGAAAAAAATAACAAAAAACAGTTGACAGCAGATTCTGATGCGTTAGACTGGAATTGCCCTGCAGTGTTCGACTTATGCCATATATTCTTTGAACCATAATTGATACAGGTTGCGGAAATTTGCTGGATAGGTGAGAACATCGCTCGTTCGATGGGCCCAAAGTCCCGCTAACTGCGACCACTTGAACCGCTTGGTTCAAGATGAGGCATTACGGCACAGGCGGGGTCTCCCCTTCAAGCACAGGATTATACAGGGGTCTGTTTTTCAGATTGCCTTCGATTGGGTCAGCTGATTCTGGCACTGCCTACAACATCCAAGACATTTTCCCCGCTCAGTAACCCAAGTTGCGGTCTACCAGACCTGAAGGTGTTTTTCCACATTCCAGCTGGCGGATGCTTTCCGCGACCACAGCAACGGTCTCCTCACAGTATGTCAATCCTGCGATATGCGGTGTGATGGTGATGTCTGGATGTCCCCAGAAAGGATGGTCTTCCGGCAACGGCTCGACTGCTGTCACATCAAGGACAGCGGCACGGATTTTCCCCGTTTCCAATCCCTTCAGCAGGTCTTTCTCATCCAACAGGTTCCCCCGTCCCAGATTCACCACGAAAGCACCATCAGGCAACCTTTCAAAGAGACCGGCATTGAGGATATGGACGGTCTCAGGGGTCTTCGGCAGCAGGCAGACCAGGACTTTCAGATTTTTCAGGAAATCTGCCAATCCTGCCTTACCATGACAGCAGGTGACACCTTCAATCTGTTTGGGAGTACGGCTCCAGCCTTTGACAGGAAAGCCGAAAGGTTTGAGCTTTTCTGCAACGGCTTTTCCCATCACGCCCATCCCCATGATACCGACGGTGAAATCTTTCCGACTATAAGGAGGCAGGAATCCCCATTCCCGCTGTTCCTGCAACCTGGCATATCCATCAAACCGCCGGAAAAACCTCAAGACAGCATACACGGCATATTCAGCAATCTGGATAGCCATGCCAGCATCTTCCAGCCGGAAAACCGGTACATCCTCAGGAACAGCCCCCGATGCAAGCAGGGCATCGACTCCTGCAGCAAGATTGAAAACCGCCTTCAGTCCTTTCCGGTTTTCCAACAGACCTTCCGGTGGATGCCAGACAAGGGCATAGTCCGCCGGTGCAGTATCGCCAGCCTGCCATTGCCGGATGTTGGCTTCTGGCAATGCCGCACTCAGTGCTGGCAGCCATTCATCCGGATCTTCCCCTTCATTGTGGTAAAGGATTTCAATGGTCATGGTGGTCATGCTCTGGCAACCCTGGCATACGGGCTTTGACATCAGTCGCCTCAAACGGCTTCAGCCCCAGCTTCGCCAGCAATGCACGGTCTTCAGCAGCATCTGCATTGTCTGTGGTCAGGAGCTTCTCACCGTAGAAAATGGAATTTGCGCCTGCCAGGAAACACAGTGCCTGAATGGCTTGACCCAATTCAGCCCGACCGGCAGACATACGGACTTTCGCCTGTGGCATGATGATGCGCGCCACGGCAATCGTACGGACGAACTCCAACGGATCAAGCGGTTTCATGTTTTCAAGCGGTGTTCCCTTAATTGGAACCAGATGGTTGATTGGCACCGCTTCGGGATATGGGTTGAGGTTTGCCAGCTGTGAAAGCAGTGCCGCGCGCTGTTCGCGGCTTTCCCCCATGCCGATGATGCCACCGCAGCAGACCTTGATACCGGCTTTACGGACCCGCCCCAACGTATCCAGACGGTCCTTGTAATTCCGGGTCGAGATGATTGTATTGTAATAATCGGGGGAAGTATCCAGATTATGGTTGTAATAGTCCAACCCCGCTTCTTTCAGCTGCTGTGCCTGTTCTTCCTTGAGCATCCCCAACGTCATGCAGGTCTCAAGGCCCAGCGCCTTTACCGCACGGACGATTTTCAAGTATTTCCTGAAATCCCGGTCATTCGGTGAACGGCCCGATGCCCCCATGCAGAAACGGTTCGCCCCCAGTTCCTTCGCACGGCGTGCTGCAGCAAGGATGGTTTCCATATCCAGCATCTTGCTCGGTGTCACATCGGTGTTGTGATGAATGGACTGTGGACAATAACCGCAGTCTTCCGTGCAGGCTCCTGTCTTCAGCGAAATCAGGGAATTCAGCTCAACCTGACCTGAAGGGAAATTCGCCCGGTGCACTTCCTGGGCACGGAACATCAGTTCCGTAAAAGGCAGCTCATACAGTTCAAGAATCTCTTTCACCGGCCAGACTTCAGGTTCTGGCAAGTCAACGGTTTCTGATGGGCGGTAAAAATGGATCGGTTGTGATGTCATGTTTGCAGGTTTCCTATTTATGCCAGCCAGGCAAAAGCCCCAGGTCCAGATACTGTTCCGCCCCCTCAAATGACTTGAGATTCGGCATGGCTCCCAGTC
>CALGGD010000432.1 GCA_937916185.1 uncultured Oxalobacter sp.
AAGATGCCAGGCGGCAAGCCAATAAGACGACCCAATTGAACGAACAGGTTTCCATTGCAATAGATGAGGTCATGGAGATGAGACCGACTTTCGGTGTACGGCGGATAACCGCCTTTATCAACCAGCAACATTGCCTGTTCAACCTGCCACGCATCAACCACAAACGGGTGGAACGCATAATGAAGGAAAGGAACCTCCTGTTCCCGGAAGCCTCCGGCAGCGGCAAAGCCAGGGACCATGATGGGCAGGTCTCAACTCCCCGTCCCAACATGCGGTGGTGTTCCGATGGGTTTGAGATCAGATGCCAGAACCGTGAGATTGTGACAGCTGGGGTGATAATGGACTGCTGCGACCGGGAGATCATCTCGTATTCAGCCCGTCAGGGGCGCGGGTTGACAGACGGCATGGTGCAGGATGCCCTCATACTGGCTTTTGACAGGCGTTGCACGGAGCTTGATCTGGCAAATCAGCCCCTCCAGTTCCTGAGTGACAATGGAGCCGCCTACATATCCAAGGAAACCCAGAAGGTTGAGGCACTGCTGGGCATAACCGATTGCAAGACACCGGTACGCAGTCCCCAGTCCAATGGCATGGCAGAAAGTCTGGTCAGGACATTGAAGCGGGACTATTTCGGATGCATGGATATCCCCGACGCAAAGACCGCGTTACGCATCCTGCCTGAAGTCATTGCCAAGTACAACGAGACGCATCCACATTCGGCATTGAAATACCTGTCACCACGTGAATTCCGGAGACAGTGGTTTGAGGCAGAGGGGGGGTGATTGCTGATTGACAGGATGTTTTTTTGAGAAAAACTATGAATTTAATATAAGATTGTCTGTGTGTCCTGATTTATGGGGTGCAATGCATGTAGGGGTTGTGAAGATGAACCTGAACTCATCGACGGTATCCAACTGTTCCTTCAGTTCGTTGTAGGCATAGAGGGAGAAACAGGCTGCTGCAATTGAGACCTTGGAACCTAACTTGATAGACCGAGCCATGTCATCACGGACGATATCAGTTACATTGTTGAATATCTTCATCATTTGAAAAGGGAACCTGTCCTACAGAACTTTCATAATCCTAATAAACCGTGCATCGGAAAATCAAATCCTCATTTTTTCTTGAAAACAATCTTTGTCTGCCCTGTCTTCTTGTTGAAATAGCAGGTCACAGTATGGCGGATATAGGCGCCATAATCATTTTGGATCAGGATGTCACGTTCACGTCTTTTCAGCCAGAAATCATTCGGTTTCTTGTTTGCCCACTCGAATCCCGGCAATGGTCCAGTAATCATGTCATCAACCGGTTTCCAGTCCCTGTCCACCGATGGGCTTATCGCATAGTAACAGGCCTGAACGGCGTTTTTATAGGCTGGTGAACCGCCACATACATACTTGTCCGTACATTTTTCTATCGGGTCATTGGGTGACGGTTTCTTGCTTTCAGGGGATTTACTGTACCGTTCAGCCGCTTCTTCAGCTTTCTTGAAATCCTCACTGCCAATCTTGGGCAAGGTCTTTTCAAATGCATCCAGGTCTGCGATGGCATCACGGATTTTCATGCCTGAACGGACAGCTGGCAGTTTACTGTACGGACCAACATCCTTTCCCTGCATAACCAGCGTATTCCTTTTCGTTATGTACATATCCCATCTTTTGAGTTTTTCGAGGTCGTCAGATGAAATGTTCAGTCTATAAGATGGCGTATCCTCAAAAAATGCCTGGTATTCAGAGAGTTCACGTTTTTCTTCGTCGGACAATGGTTGGAGGAATGTCTCTATAGGACGATGCCAGTCTTTGACCGGCACTCTGGGAATAGTCATGTCCAGCGGTTCTTTGTAAGAAGCAGAAGGCTTGCATCCTGAGAGGCCTGCACCCAGGAAGAACATCAACAGGATTGTTCCGAACAGCCGTTTCATTTTTTCTCTAGCGGATATGCTGTCTGAAAACAAAGACAGACAGCCAATTAAAAACAGGATTGCCTTCTTAATCGGTAACTAGATATATCATAACTGAAATCGAAACGATTTTTGATAATCACAATATTGTGGTCAGCATGTTGTCTGCCATGCCATGGCTATTGCCTGACAACAAAATAGGCATCAAATCCTTCATCCAGGGTTGGCAGGACAAAGTTGTTCTTGAAAGACTGTACCCGTTGCAGTGAGAGGGTTTGGTTCTTTCTCATCGCAATCCGTTTCCTGATTTCATGATCTGATGGCGGTTCAAAATAGATGCAGACTGTCCGAAAGCCATATTCCCTGGCTGTCTGGCAGAGCTTCCTGCGGGTGTCTGGGTTGCCGTTTGTCCGGTCGATGACAAAAGGTTTGCCAGCCTCGAAATGCGACATGACCTGATTCTGGAAGGTTTTCTCAGCATCTTTGATGGATTCGAAGAAAATCTGGTCATAGGTCGTGCCCTGCTGCTCTGCCTTTGCAAGGATGATGGCATCAGAGGAAAGGCATGGCAGTCCTGAAAGGACAGGATCCTTCCCGGCAAAGGTTGATTTGCCTGAATAGGGTATGCCGCATAGCAGGTAGAGGGTTCGGTCGGCTTCGTGCATGGTTTTTCACTCTAGCAGGGACAATGTTCTTCCCGGGTTCCCTGCTCATTCTTCCCTGTCAGGATTTGTCCACCCAGGCTTGAAGGACTTGGCAATTGAAGTGCATAGCGGTTTCATGGCTTTGGTACGGGAAGCAGGATACCGGATAATCAGACCATTCTTATACTGGTCATTGATGAAATACTTTTCATAGACACCTCCGCGTGTTTCACGGTAGGCGATTACATACCAGTTCTTGCCATGTGCCTTGTAAGTCGCATAAGGATGTTGCCTCAATGCTTCCCGGTAGGCACTCAGGAGAGTTTCACCTGTGAAGTTGTAGTCTCCCCAGACAACAACCGAATCGTTACGCCTGTCAAAGAATGAACGGGCATTGCGTTCTTCAGCAGGTGGATTGGCTTTGAAACTTTTGGGAACATCGATAGAAAAACCAAAACGGCTGTTGACGTAATGCTGGTAACCGCTTCCCTGTGAGCCTGTTTCTGAAATGGAATCAGCCAAAACAGGTCTAATGGATGACACCGTAACTGTGGCTGCAGCCATCATTGCAGAGAGGAGGATTTTTTTCATCATCAATACTTCAGGTCTTTGTGGTATGTTCTATTTTGCCAGAAGTCAGGGATGCTTTTTAACACATACCTGCTTTCTAGGGGTATGCTTTCAGAAAATGACAATCTGATCAGGATGACAATGAAACGATGGAATTTGTTTAAAGGGTTTTGTGTGGGTGTCTTGGCTTTATCGTGCCTGTCTGCGCAGGCAAAGCCGCTGACGGATGATGAGAAGCTGCTGGACCAGGCGGTCCAGGATTTCTGGCAGCATATGGAAAAAGGTGAAACCGGCATGGCTGGGGCGATTGTGAAGATTGCCGACTGTTATGACTCCCCTTCCACCAACAAGCTTTACTGCCTTTACTACGATTACACGGCAAGGACGGTGGATGCAGATGTGCGCCAGATGCTTGAGATTGAGACCCCACCGGATTTCTTTTCAGATGAGGCGTTCGGGGAACGTATCGCCAAGCATGTCTATCTGCCGAACGGTTCTGACCTGGAAGAAACCAATGAGCACCTGAAGAACCTGTCCTATAAGATCGAGGAGAGGTTGGATAAGCTGGTGAAGTAGCCTTGCAGCTGTCCCCTACCATGGCGGTAGAGGACAGCTTCTTTCTGGTCAGGCAGATGTTGTGATCAGGACATCACATTCTGCTTCATTGATTGCGTAATGGATTGTGCTGCCGATAAGGTAGTCTTCAAGCCTGAGCCTGTGGTGTTTGCCCAGTACCAGCAGGTCAACCCCGTTCACCTTGGCGTAGCTGAGGATTGCTTTATGCGGGACACCGATTTCGATATGGGTCTTGAACTGCCGCAGGGAACCGACCTTCTGCAACAGCTGGTCCATTTTTTCCTGTTCTTTGTCCTTGACGGTTTTGCGGTATGCCTCAAGGACTGCCGGCTCAACGTTCGAATAGAAGTTGAGGTCGGAATTCGGTGATTCACAGACACCCATCAGGATGACTTCTGCATCTTCAGGAATGAATTTCAGCGACTGTTTGACCTGATTGATGGTGACATTGGAGAAGTCAACCGGCATCAGGCATGGGGGCGGTCAGGGGGCTTTTTTCAAGGTGCATCCATGAAACCCCTGTCGCGGTAACAGTAGCTCATGGTGGTTATTTTCCCGTCATGGTATGTGAAGCGGAAACGGTATTCTTCTGTACCCGTTGTCACTTCACCGTTGGCATCTTGGGGTTTTTCAATGCCAAGGATGGCCAGTTTTTCGACTGGGTCACCGACATGGATGGGACCAAAACCGGTTTTTGCGCCTTTGTAGAGGGTAATGCGGGATATTTCTGCCTGGTCAGCCCTGCGGTTGAAGTTGCTGTACTCAACGGTCATGCCTTTCCAGAAAAGTGTCTGGACGACTTTGTTGCCGAACTCGACAGCATAATTGGCATCCCTTGGCTTGCCGAATATTTTCATGCTGGACTCCGGATAAGTCCCGACATCGATGGCTATGCGAAGGTAAAGACGTTCCGGGAGCGGGATTTTTTCGGGATAATAGCCGCCTACCCGATCGACAATCCATGTCTTGGAGGGTTCCAGCCAGCCTTTGAACGGATAGACGACCTCATACCAGTCCTGCCCGTTCTGGTCAGGTTCCACACCGGCAATCAGGATGACACGGCTGTGCGGGTATCGGCTGATGACCTTTGATTTTGTGCTTTTCCGGCTGTAAATCGGTGCTGTGTCAGCAGTCGTTCCTGTTTTTCCTGTCGTCCGCGCCCAGATGATGTTCAGGTTGTCTGGGGAATCAGCAAGTCCTGTGATGGGTAATATTCCGATTGATGCCGCCAGCATGACGGCAAATGTCCTGTTGAACCGGTTTGCTCTCATGGTCACCTCTCCTATGTCTATCAACTGGTTTTCAAAGCCTCTGGCATGTTGGGATACGTTTCAAAGGCTCTGTTCAGCGGCATCCCCCCGCACCGTCACAGTCGCCCTGCTGCATGGCTTTGTCAGCCCAGTAGCTTGCCTTGGCTGGGTCTTTAGGCGTGCCCTTGCCGAGGCGGTAGAATACGGCGAGCTTGTCCTGCCCTTTCTGGTTTCCCTGTAAAGCGGCTTTTTCATACAGGTCTTTGGCTTTGGCATAGTCTTGGGGAACGCTGTAGCCTTTCTCATACAGCCAGCCAAGCAGTACCTGCCCTTCATCATTCCCCTGTTCAGCGGATTTCTCTGCCCAGTATCTGGCTTGGGCATAGTCCTGGGGCACGCCTTTACCCAGGTAATATATGGTGCTCAGCCTGTTCTGTGCGTTGGCATCACCCTGTTTGGCGGCTTCTTCAAACCAATGTGCCGCCTTGGCAAGGTCCTGCTGAAACCAGCGGTCATCGGTATAGATTTCGCCAAGGCTGTACTGTGCCTTGATGTTGCCTTTTCCAGCTGATTTTTCAAACCAGGCGACTGCCTTGGCATTGTCGCGGGGCAGTCCATAGCCATGCCAATACATCCAGGCAAGGTCGCACTGTGCCTCTGCATCGCCCTGCCCGGCTGACTGCTCCAGGTCTTTCAGGATGGCTTCACGTCGGGCACCGGCATCTGCATAGCCCTTTTGGGCTGAATTGCCAAACCAGTAAATGGCGCTGATCCTGCTTTTGGCAGTGCCTCTGCCTTCATGGAACATCGAAGCCAGCTCGTACTGAGCCTGGGCATCCCCTTTGATTGCCAGTGGTTCACATGCTGCAAAGGTCTTGCAGACAGAGTTTGCACCAGTAGCTGGGGAACCTGCGGTTTCTTTGGGTTTCTTGTTCTGCATGGTGTTTTCTCCACAGGCTGATAGACAGAAGGTCATGAGCGGTATGGCCAACAGTGCTTTCCAGTCCTTACGTTTCATCTATGTTCCTTTCTGTTCCACACGATCGCTTGACTTGTTCCATTATACAAATACAACCGTTGATTTTCATGGACATTCAAAGTCCTTGATTAGATTGACATACTATAAGTTGTATTATATGTTTATATCTAAAAAAACAATTTAATATATGTATTTTGAGTGACAGGGAAAAGCATATGCAGACTTTACAGGATATCGGTTCGGCACTGAAGCAGGTACGGCTGAAGCAGAAACTGACTCAACGTGATATCCAGGAGCGCACGGGCATGTCACAGCAGCATTACCAGCGCGCAGAGGCAGGCAATGATATCCGGCTGTCATCCCTGCTTAAAATCCTGGACGGTCTTGGCCTGACCCTGATGCTGGTTCCGGACAGGGATGTTATGGATGTGGCTGCCATCATTGCGCCTGAAACGGCAAAACGTTTTTCCCTGCTGGATACGATGAAGGATCTGGAGGATTGAGATGAAAAGCAGGAACCGTACTGCAGACCTGCTGCCAGATGCACTCTGGATCCAGCTGCATGGGCAGGATATCGGTATCTGCCTGAAATGCAGCGATGGCAGGAATAAGCTGGTTTTCAGCCCTGACTATATCCATCAGCCTGCTTCAAACCGGATGACGTTGACGCTCGGCCAATTGCAGGATCCAGATTATCTGCTCCAGACACGTGGCCATCACCAAAGGTTGGAGCCGGTATTATCAAATCTTCTGCCAGAAGGTGTGCTGAGGGACTGGTATGTCCATCATCTCAAGATTCATGCCCAGGATGAATTTGTCTTGCTGGCGATGACAGGAAGGAATCTTGCAGGGGCTGTCACGGTTGTTCCCCTGGATGCACCATTGCCTGACTGGCGTTCCCTTCAGGGGATTGATATCCGCTATGCCCCGATGGCTGAACAGGAAAATGATACGCATTTTTCCCTGTCTGGCATCCAGATGAAATTCTCAGGAAAACTTCAGGATGGACGTTACAGGATCGGCAATGACTTTGATGGCGAGCAGTGGATCCTGAAAACGCCTTCGACTGTCCATCCGCATGTCCCTGCCAATGAGTACAGCGCGATGAAGCTGGCTGAATCGGCAGGTGTTGAAATCCCGGAAATCCGGCTGATTCCCCTGTCTTCATTGGATACCCTGCCGATTCTCCAATTGCCTGATGAGACGGATGTCTATGCCATCAGGCGTTTTGACCGTGGGCCTGCCGGCAAGAAAATCCACACTGAGGATTTTGCACAGGTTTTCAACCTCTATCCCCATGAAAAGTACAGCCGTGCCAATTATGAGCAGATAGGAAGGACCCTGCTCCGGTTCAGTACAGCGGGCATTGCCGATGTCTGCGCTATGGCACAGCGTCTTCTTGTCAATATCCTGCTCGCCAATGGTGATGCGCATATCAAGAACTGGAGCCTGATTTACCCTGACGGTATCCTGCCAAGGCTGGCACCGGCATATGATATTGTCTCAACTTTGCCGTATATACCGACCGACAGTGGACCCGCACTGAACATGGCACGGGAAAAGGATTGGTACCGGATTTCTTTCAGGCATTTCAGGCAATGGGCTGAACGTGTCGGCGCACCATGGCCGCTTGTCCAGAGCCATCTGGAACAGTCCCTTGAAAAAGCCAGAAGCCTTTGGCGGAACCTGCTGAAAGACCTGCCGATGGATGGACGGCATAAAGCGGTCCTTCAGCAGCATTGGCATCACCTTCATCCTGATTTCAGGTTTTAGGCATCCGGTCTTTCAATGGGGGTTCGTTTCCTGAAGGCTTTCCGCGATTGCAAGACCGGCAAGGCAGCTTACTCGACATCAAAGTCAAAGTAGGTGTCTTTATAGGGTTCGTCCTTATAGGTGTAGTGCCACCATTCAGAGTCTATGCCTTTGAACCCGGCTTTCAGCATCGCATTCCTCAGGATTTCACGGTTCTGTTTCTGGGTTTCAGTGACTTTTGGATAGTCGGGATGCGATATTTCTGAGAACAGGTCGAATGTGCCGCCCATATCGACAGCGGAGCCGTCTTTCCGGATGATGGTCAGGTCAACAGTGCTGCCACGGGTATGGGAGGATTTTGTTGCAACGTAATTGCCTTTGACCAGATCCTGTTTCTGCAGGTCTGGGTAAAAGGTCTTGTCACCGGGGTCTTTCGGGTCGTTGATCCAGGTGACAAAGTTGTCCACGGCTTTCTGGGGCCTGTAGGAGTCCCAGATCAGGAGCCTGAACCCTTGGCTTCTTAAATCATCAGCTGCTTTTGACAGAGCCGCAAGCGCCTCTTTGGTCATATAGGCCCTGGGAGCGTGGTAGCCCTGTACCCGGTTTCCTGTGAAGTTGTTCGAGGAATAGTAACGGATGTCATAGGCGGCATCGTCAATGACGGTGCTGATTTCTGCAAAATCTGTCTTGTCAACAGACAGGGGAGCGGCATAAACCGGGGCTAAGACCCCGGCTGCCAGCAGCAATGCGCTTGCAAGCTTTTTCATAACGCCTTCCCTTGAAATCAGGTTATTTGGCGGTGCACTGGCTTGGGTCTGCCTTGATGATGAACAGCGAGGCACCGGTCGAGTCGGTGTAGTTGTGGTTGACTTCGATACCCATTTCACGCAGCGGCTTGTTCTGGTCGTTGTAGCAGTACTGTTCGATGATGTTGCTGCGGATGCCCATT
>CALGGD010000433.1 GCA_937916185.1 uncultured Oxalobacter sp.
GCAGAACGGCATCCCGTTCTGGTACTTCCACAGGCACGGCGGCCCTTATGAGGGCAAACGCGTTGAGACGGTTGACCCGACAGGCCTGTGTGCGGAAAAGATCCCCGCAGAACGTATCCTGGGCTGTGTGGTCTATCCCGCTTCCGCCCTGATCGCCCCCGGCGTTGTCAAACATATCGAAGGCGACCGCTTCCCAATCGGTGAACTGGACGGTTCCACCACTGAACGCGCGCAGAAAGTTTCCGAAACCTTCATCAAGGCCGGCTTCAAGTCACCGATCCTTGAGAATGTCCGTGCTGAAATCTGGCTGAAACTGTGGGGCAACCTGAGTTTCAATCCAATCAGTTCCCTGTCCCATGCAACCCTGGTCGACATCTGTCAGTATCCGCTGACCCGTGACCTTGCCGCAAACATGATGACTGAAGCGCAGACCATCGCCAACAAGCTGGACATCACTTTCCGTGTCCCGCTTGAAAAACGCATCCGTGGCGCAGAAAAAGTCGGCAAGCATAAGACCTCCATGCTGCAGGACGTCGAAGCAGGCCGTGCCCCTGAGATCGATGCACTGGTCGGTTCTGTTGTCGAACTGGGCCGTATCACCAATACGGACACCCCTTACATCAATGCCGTTTTCGCCCTGGTCAAACTGCTGGCAAAAACCATGGAAGAAGAACACGGCAAGGTCAAGATGGAATCCGTCTGACCAACGGAGCACCTTTTCAGGCAGGCCATCATCCGACCGGTGATGGCCTGTTGAAAAAAAGAGTTCCAAAACAGGAAGAAATGGTAGAAAATAAAAGTTTGGAACTTTCCCCATAGGCATCAACCTGCCTGTGGGTTCATTTTCCCAGTGAGTATAAGAATTATGGCAGCAGACAATATTACTACCTTCATCCCGCCACAGCGCATCCTGATGGGCCCTGGCCCATCCAACATCCATCCACGGGTGCTCAAGGCGATGAGCGAGCCGGTCATCGGCTACATGGATCCCGTGTTCGTCCAGATGATGGCGGAGCTCAAGGACCTGATCCGTTATGTTTACCAGACAGACAACATGCTTTCCTACCCGGTCTCCGGGCCCGGTTCCGTCGGCATGGAGAACTGTTTCGTCAACCTGGTCCAGCCTGGCGACAAGGTCGTTGTCTGCCGCAACGGTGTCTTCGGTGGCCGTATGATCGAGAACGTCCTGCGCTGCGGGGCCACCCCCGTCATCCTCGAAGGAGTCTGGGGCGAACCTGTTGACCCCAACGCACTGGAAGACCTGCTGAAGAAGACCCCCGAGGCCCGTGTCGTCGCGTTCGTCCATGGCGAGACCTCCACCGGCGTCGTCTCCGATGCGAAGACCCTTGCCGCCGTTGCACACAAATATGACTGCCTGACCATCGTCGATGCCGTCACCTCCCTGGCCGGTGTGCCGGTGCTTGCGAAAGAATGGGACCTGGACGCCGTTTACTCAGCGGGGCAGAAATGCCTGTCCTGCACCCCGGGGCTTTCGCCGTCCACCTTCAACCAGCGTGTCATCGACTACGTCACCGGCCGCAAGGACAAAATCCAGAGCTGGTTCATGGACATGACCATGATCCTCGAATACTGGGGCAAGACTGTCCGTACCTACCACCATACCGCGCCGATCAACGGGCTGTATGCGCTGCACGAAGCCCTGCTCATGCTCAAGGAAGAAGGGCTTGAGAACGTCTGGGCACGCCACCGGAGCAACTACGAGGCGCTGCGTGACGGTCTTGAGGCGATGGGTCTTGAATTCCTCGTCAAGGAAGAGGACCGCCTGCCGCAGATCAGCACCGTCAAGGTGCCGGAAGGCGTCAGCGAGCCGCAGCTCCGTGCGGAGCTGCTGAAGATGAGCAGCCTTGAAATCGGTGCCGGGCTGGGGCCGTTGGCAGGTAAGGTATGGCGTTTCGGGCTGATGGGGCAGACCTCGCGTCCGGACTACGTGCTGACCTGCCTGGCGTCGATGGAGAAGATTCTGCCGGGGTTGGGCTACCCTGTGAAGGAAGGCGTTGCGGTCGCCGCCGCGCACAGGCGCTATGCGGCGCAGCATACCGCTGCTGCCGGGAAGGCGCTTGCCTGACAGGCTTTGCCTTTTCCTGAACAGACGCCCCCTGCCGGGCGTCTGTTTTTTTGTGGGAACCGGTGTCCATCCAGCATCCCCCTGTCCTGATGGCAACAGGCTGCTGCCATGAAAAATGCGGTCTTGAAGACCGCATCCTTACCATAGCAGCAGGAAGGGAACCCCGCCGTCAGAACCTGTCTTCAGCATCACCCAAGCGGATACCCTTGTCTTTATTGATTTTTTCAACCGCCAGCAGGGCGGCTGCCTGGTCTGCCGACGCATGGTCTTCAAGAAGGCTGTTATACAGTTGGGCGACCATCTCTGTCAAAGGAATCTGAAGCCCGGCATCCGCTGCGGCATCCAAGATATTGGCATGGTCTTTCGCCTGGGTCTTGATCTGCCCCCCCGGCCTGAAATCCCGGTCAAGCATACGCTGCCCATGAAGTTCCAGGATACGGCTTTCCGCAAACCCACCCCGGATCGCCTGGCGCATCGCCGCCGGATCAGCCCCGCCTGCCTGTGCCAGCAGCATGGCCTCAGCCAAAATGGCGACAGTCCCCCCGACAATCAGCTGGTTGCAGAGCTTCGCAATCTGTCCACTGCCGACAGGGCCGACCAGGGTCGGACGCCCAAAAACCCTGAACAGGGCTTCGGCGCGCTGGAAATCTTTCTGGCTGCCTCCCACCATGACCGCCAATGTGCCTGCTGAGGCACCCACCACGCCGCCAGACACAGGGGCGTCCATGAACGCCACCTCCCTTGCCGCCAGCATCCGGGCGACCTCAATGGCCTCAGACGGTTTGGTGGAACTCATATCGATGACCAGTGCGCCAGCGGAAAGGGACGGCAGCATGGCCTGCACCACCTCTTTCACAACCGGTCCGGCTTCCAGTATGGTAATGACAATATCCGCGCCTTTGACAGCTTCTTCAAGCGTCACCGCCACCTGTGCGCCAGCCTCCGCCAACGGCAGCGCCTTCGCCCGGGTCCTGTTCCAGCAGCCATCACCAGCGGTAAGCACCACGCAGGACGACAAAGTTCTCACCGTCATTTGGATGCTTGATGCCCGCATTGGAGTAATGTTGGATCCTCAGGCCAAGGTCGAAATTGTTGTTGAAGACGTAACCGACACCGAGATGGTCTGCAAATTCAAAGGCGGTTGACATCTTGTTGTCGTTGTTGTTGTAGGTTTCAGAGAACACGCTGGCACCGATACCGCCTTCAACATAGAACCCTTTCTTGCTGGCGTTTGCCCAGCGGAACGCCGGTGTCACGCCAATGACCGCGATGTCCTGGTCCTGGTTCTTATCGCGATGGCGGTCACCATGCCACCAGCCCAGGTTCAGGTCCCAGTAACCGTTCAGGTGATAACCACCTTCCGTCCTGAACCAGTCCCGGTTCCAGTCCCACTGGAAACCGACACGTGCAAGCTGGACATGCTCGCCTGCGCCGACTTCAAAGGACATGCCGTCTGGCACAAAAGCACTTCTTTCCTCATCAGCCTGCGCTGTCACAGAAACGACCGCCAGGGAAACCAGTGCGGCTCCCAGGCATTTCTTCATGAATCCCATGATTCTTTCCTTTCTTAAGACAACCTTTGTTTTTTCTTACCTACCCACTATTCCAACATTCCTGGCATTTCCCTGACCGGGAACCCCATTCAGACCTTTGCCGCCAGTTTCGAGGCAATCCCCGTATAAGTGGCGGGTGTCAGCTTCAACAGCCCCTCTTTCGCCTCCTCCGGAAGTGCCAGCCCCCGGATGAACGCATGCAGATCCTGTTTATCAATCCCTTTGCCCCGGGTCAGCGCCTTGAGCTGCTCGTAAGGATTCCTGATGCCATAACGGCGCATGACCGTCTGGACAGGCTCAGCCAGGACTTCCCAAGCATTTTCAAGGTCACTGGAAATCTTGTCAACATTGACCTCAAGCTTGTTCAGCCCCCTCAGGCAGCTGTCATATGCCAGGACTGCATAACCCAATGCGATGCCGATATTCCGCAGGACGGTTGAATCCGTCAGGTCGCGCTGCATACGGGAAATCGGCAGTTTTTCCGCCATGTGCTTCAGCAGGGCGTTCGCAACCCCCAGGTTCCCCTCTGAATTCTCAAAGTCGATGGGGTTGACCTTATGCGGCATGGTGCTGGAACCGACTTCCCCCGCCTTGGTGACCTGCCTGAAATACCCCAGGGAAATATAGTTCCAGATATCCCTGTTCATATCAATCAGGATGGTATTGACCCTGGCAACCGCATCAAACAGCTCGGCGATATAGTCATGCGGCTCAATCTGGATGGTGTATTCATTGTAGGTCAGCCCCAGCCGGTTCTCGACAACATCCCTGGAAAAACTTTCCCAGTCCACTTCTGGATAAGCTGAGAAATGGGCATTGTAATTACCGACAGCACCATTCATCTTGCCCATGATCTCCACAGACCGAATCCTGTCCGCCGCCCGTTTCAGCCGGGAAACGATATTGGCGATCTCCTTGCCCAACGTGGTCGGGCTGGCAGTCTGCCCATGGGTACGGGCAAGCATCGCCAATGCGGCATTCTCATGCGCCATGCCACGCAGTTTGTCAATCACCGCCTGCAGCGCCGGCAGAACCACCTCATCCCGGGCCGCCTTGATCATCATGCCGTGGGAAGTGTTATTGATATCCTCAGATGTGCAGGCGAAATGGATGAATTCCGCAACAGGCCCGACCTCTTCGGTGACTGCCGGGTCAACATCCACCTTACGGGGATTCAGGCGCGCCAGCTCCGGCGGCAGTGCCAGCCCGACAGATTCCTTTATCCAATACTCAACCGCCTTCACATCATGGTTGGTGATGGCTTCAATCTCCTTGATCCGGGCGGCGTCATCAACAGAGAACCCGTCAACAAGCGACTGCAGGAACTGCGATGTCCTGGGAGAAAACGGCCTGATTTCTGAAAGCCCCGCTTCGGACAATGCCTGCAGCCATGCCATCTCGACCTTGACCCGATGGCGCATGAAGCCGGATTCCGAAAGGATCGGCCTCAAGGCACCGGTCTTCCTGACATACCTGCCATCAAGAGGTGACAACGCTGAAAGTGCAGACAATTCCATAAATGGCAATTTCCCAGACTAATACAGTTTACAAGTGTATCACTTTCCGGATTGAACGCGCGCCTGTATTGCCTTTTTTGCCCTGATTTGATGCCTGTCAAACACACTGATGGCTGATTTTACAACAAACCGCCGGCAGACACCCCGGCACGCACCCCGTCAACTGAGCAATGCGGCCGGATTCTCAATGATACCGCCCCCCAGGCAGACCTCCCCATCATAGAACACCGCAGACTGGCCCGGTGTAACCGCCCATTGCGGCTGCTGGAAACTGGCGGAGAACCCGGCATCGCCCTGTACCGTCAGCAGGCAAGGAACATCCTTCTGGCGGTAACGCGTCTTGACAGCAAGCCGGCCCTGCGCCGGCGCCCCTCCCGCAATCCAGCTTGGCTGTCCCGCCGTCAGGGAAGATGACAGCAGCCATGGATGGTCATGCCCCTGGACAACATAGAGCGTATTGGTGGCGATGTCTTTCCGGGCGACATACCAGGCATCACTGGTCCCATCGGGTTTCCTGAACGATTTCAGCCCACCGATGCCGATCCCCCTGCGTTGGCCGATGGTATAGAAACTCAACCCGACATGCTCACCGATCTGCCTGCCATCGGGTGTCCTGACCGGTCCCGGCTTATATGACAGGTAACGGTTCAGGAACTCACGGAAAGGCCTTTCCCCGATGAAACAGATGCCGGTCGAGTCTTTCTTCCTGGCATTCGGCAGGCCTATCTCCGCTGCAATTTTACGGACTTCGGCCTTCCGGAGCCCGCCCAACGGGAAAAGGGTTTTTGACAGCTGCCCCTGATTCAGGCGGTGCAGGAAATAACTCTGGTCTTTCGTGCCGTCCAATGCCTTGAGCAGCTCAAACCTGCCATTGTTTTCCCTGACTTTCGCATAGTGTCCGGTTGCAATCTGTTCCGCCCCCAACTGCATGGCATGGTCAAGAAATGCCTTGAACTTGATTTCCGCATTGCAGAGGTAATCCGCGAGCAGGCAATCAACCGCCTTGAGGAAGAAGTGCCGCATGCGGTCTATGTGCAGATTGCCGACCTTGAAATGCGCTCGCCCACGAAGATGTGGTGCCGTGCCTTTATCTGCGTCGAAAAAGACAGCCAGAAAGGAATCGTTATCGGAAAAGGCGCCCAGATGATTAAGACAATCCGACTGGAAAGCATCAAAGCTCTTAGAAATATTTTTGACTACAAAATCGATTTGGACTTGCAGGTTAAAGTCGATAAAAACTGGCGCCAGCGAGATGCAACGCTGAATAAACTTTTGAAATAAATCTTCAAAAATGA
>CALGGD010000434.1 GCA_937916185.1 uncultured Oxalobacter sp.
CCGCTGTCCTGCGCATCAGGGGCAGCTTCCCCTCATCGAATCCGACATATTCATACGGCGGGATACGCTTATCCAGGAAACGGGACCTGCCTTCCGCCACACCGGGCACAGCCTGCTGCTCGAAAAAAGTATTGACAGCGCGGACCAACGCAGGAGTCGACCGGAAATTCTTGTCAAGCACCCTGGTACGGCCAATCCTCCCAATCAGCTCCTTTGCCTGATAATAGGTTTCCAGCTCCGCTGACCGGAAGCCATAAATCGCCTGTTTCGGGTCACCGACAAAAAAGACATGCCTGCCTTTTCCGTCATTCCACTCACCTGAATCAGATAAAAAGAGCTTCTCCAGGATATTGAACTGGACAGGGTCTGTATCCTGGAACTCATCCACCAGCACCGCCCTGAAGCGGCGGCGGATATTGTCCACCAGCACAGGATTATCCTTGAGTGCCAGCCAAAGCTCCAGCAGCATGTCGTCAAAAGTCATCGTCTTGGACAGACGCTTCAGAGCCTGGATGCGGTCTGGGACCTTCTTGAAAGAATCCTGTATCCAAGCCTCCATCTGTGCCCGGGTTTCACCGGAGGGGGCTTCACCGTCTTCCGTGGTGAAACGGACTGCCAGTCCGACATCCGCCATCGGCTGCGACTTGAGCCTCGCAAGCTTCCCTTCCCAATCCTGCCACCGTTGCAGTTCCCTGATGAAAGGGACATCCTTTCCTTCTTTCCGGGAAGCGTAGGTCCTGCGCAACGCCTCATCAAGCGCCTGCGCCACATAGGCATCGTCATCCCCGACCGACATCTCAAACGAACCGCCCCGTGAGAAGACAGAGTCCGTCAGCATCTTCTGGCAGAAAGAATGGATGGTGAAAACCGCCGCATCATCAAAACGGTTCAGGGCATCTGACAGACGCCCGATGCAATCCTGGCAGGACAGCAGGGGCTTTTTCCCGCCAATCCATTTCACCAGCAGCTTCCGGTTGAACTCATCCCTGTCAATCCTGGCCATCTTGCCCTCATCTTCAGGGGAAATGCCTTGGGAAATGATTTTTTCCAGGTCATCCCTGAAAGCCATCAAAATCTTCCGGATACGTAAAGACAGCTCGGCGGTCGCCGCCCTGGTGAATGTCATGATCAACAGCGACTGGACCGGCACATCCTCCTCGACAACCAGACGGGCGACCAGCCGTTCCAGCGAATAGGTCTTGCCCGTCCCGGCACTCGCCTCGATCAGCATCGGGCGTTTTCCATCAAGCACCTCATCAACCAATTCAAACCTATGGTTTACACCTGACTGCAGCATCACCGCCCTCCTGGCCTGTTCTCCATCAATCCCGCTATCTGCACGCACAGATCTGCGGCAGTGTTTTCGCCCCCCTTCACCTTGCCGATTCCCTTCCCGTCACGGGAGGCAAGCGTTTCAATCTGCAACATCCCTTCCAACATATCATCTGCATCCTCTTTGTATTTATTCTGCTCATCCTGCCATGCCTCATCATGCCGCCAGAAAGGATTGAAACGGGGCCTTTCCACACCACCGGCATACCCGCTGGTATAATGGTTCGGGAAAACCACCTTATCATCCAGCACCGTCAGGACAAGCCTGCAGATACCTGCAAGCGCCTGCACAGCCTCCGCTTTCGGAAGCACAGACAGCCGCTGGATTCCAGGCACATCCTTCGCCCAGCCCACGATATACATCGGCAAAGGCTTTCCTGAAGCGCACAGCAGCAGATGCAGCAGCATCGCCGTCCTCTTTTCGCGGGAACCCGCCACCACCTGCAGGTATCCTTCCTGCCCGTAAACACCACCCCGGCAATGCTCCAGCCCAGGTACAGGAACCTGGATACAGGAACCATCCACCTCAACCTGGACAGGAGACGGGACAACCACAACACCATCCCTCTCAAGGGTCATCAGCAGGTCATTGACCCCTTCCATGACCGATATGACCGGTTCAAGCATGAGCTGCCGGATATCCTGGCATCCCATCCGTGGGTCATCCGCCAGGAAATCCAACGTTTTCCCTTCCCTCAGGCAGGACAGGATCCGCTTTTCCAACGACATCCTGAAAAGCCTGTCATCCGGCATCTGTATCTGTGGGGTCCGGTCTGCTTCAAGCCATCCGACATCAGCCATCCCCACCAGCTTCCTGACAACCGTATCAGGCCGGCACCAGACATCCGCAAGCACGGAAAAAGGCAGGATGTATCCATTCACCGAGGCGTTGGAAAACACCGTACCAAGCGGTCCTGAACCTTCGGTAAAACCCTTCTCGGCTGGTTTATCGGGCTTCTTCAGCGCCTCCAGCTGGCCTTTCTCATCAGCCTCGACCGCCACCTTCACCAACTCATCACAGGTCCTGAAAAAACGGACAGCATCTTCCTCTCCATCCCGTCTGAGATTACGGGATGAATAACGGGTCAAGGGGATGGAAGCCGTGACCTCCTTCAGGTCAACCCCAGCC
>CALGGD010000435.1 GCA_937916185.1 uncultured Oxalobacter sp.
CGTGATGTGACTGGAGTTCAGACGTGTGCTCTTCCGATCTCTGCCACCGCATGGGCAGGCAGGACTGTACCTGCCAAGAGGCCCAGCATAGCCAACAGGCAGGTCATGGTCAGACGGTGCAATGTCTGCAAGGCACTGGAGAAAACAGGATAGCAGGTCATGGCGGGGGATTTTTACCTGGGTGTTTCTAACGGATTGCCGACTGAAAGCATTATAATTCCATATTTTGGCAGTTTTTGAAAACTTCGATGAGGGTCTTCCGCAGTTTATCTCCCAATGCAGCAGGCGCGCCCTGTGCCTTGGCCATCGGCAATTTTGATGGGGTGCATAAGGGGCACCGTGCCCTGCTCCAGCAGCTGAAGACGGCGGCAGACCGTTTAGGCGTGTTGCCTACCGTGTTGACATTCAGTCCGCATCCCCGGCAGTTTTTTGCCAAGAGTGCGGGGAAACAGGTGGATACGCCTATCACCATCACGCCTTTCCGGGACAAGATGCAGGCATTGGCGGAAGCAGGGGTTGAACAGGTCTGCGTCGCACGGTTTGACCGGGAGATGGCGGCAATGACAGCCTCGGCGTTCATTGAAAAGGTGCTTGTTGGTGCACTCAATGCCCGTTGGATAATAGTTGGTGAGAATTTCCGTTTTGGCAAAGACCGGGCAGGGACAACGGATTTGCTGGTTAAGGCAGGAAAACAGCAGCGTTTTGAGGTGAGGGTCATGCCTGCCGTGATGGATGGAAAAGACAGGGTTTCCTCATCTGGCATCAGGCACGCACTGGCGTTGGGACAGTTTGACAGGGTGGCGCAGCTGCTTGGCCGTCCCTACAGGCTTTCAGGGCATGTTGTACATGGCGACAGGTTGGGGCGTGAGCTGGGATTTCCAACGGCAAACCTGCCGATGGAGCCGTATCATCCTGCCCTGTCAGGGGTATTCATCACCCGTGTTTATGGCGTTTCCAGAAATCCTGTCCCGGCTGTATCGATGATTGGCAACCGCCCGACAGTCATGGAAAATGGCAGAACGGTATTGGAGACCCATCTGCTTGGTTTCTCAGGCGTTATTTACGGCGCATTGATCAAGGTCGAGTTTTTGAGGAAACTGCGGGACAACCGGAAATTCCCTGGTTTGGACGCATTGAAAACAGCGGTCCAGCAGGATATTGAGAAGGCAAAGCAGTATTTCAGTTCATTGGGATGCCGCGCGGCTATTGGCTGATTCAACAGCAGAAGCCAAAGAACGGGTAAAATCTAACGTTTAACATTCAATCTGAGCGTAATCAAAATGGCGAACAAACCATCTGACCAGACAGGCAAGAAGAAAAAACAGGATAAGGTGAAACTGCCTCCTGAATATGCAGTCAACATGCCGGACACGCCTTTCCCGATGCGCGGGAACCTGGCGAAACGGGAACCGGAATGGGTCAAGGAATGGCAGGAAAAGAAAATCTACCATCGTATTCGCAAAGCCGCCAAAGGGCGTCCGCAGTTCATCCTGCATGATGGCCCGCCGTATGCCAACGGTGATATCCATATCGGCCATGCCGTCAACAAAATCCTGAAGGATATCGTACTCAAATCCAAGGGACTGGCAGGTTTCGATGCGCCATACATCCCAGGTTGGGACTGCCATGGTATGCCGATTGAAATCCAGATTGAGAAACAGTTCGGCAAGGGTCTTCCGGCACTTGATGTGCAGGCGAAAGCCCGTGACTATGCCAGTGAACAGGTTGAACGCCAGAAAAAAGACTTCATCCGTCTTGGTGTGCTGGCGGATTGGGACAACCCCTATCTGACCATGAACCACCAGAACGAAGCGGCGGAAATCCGCGCGCTTGCCCGCCTGCTTGAGAAAGGCTATGTCTTCCGTGGGCTGAAACCGGTCAACTGGTGTTTTGACTGCCGTTCCGCGCTGGCAGAGGCGGAAGTTGAATACCAGGACCGCCGTGATCCGGAAATCGATGTCGGTTTCCCTTTTGCTGAACCGGAAAAAGTCGCCAGGGCATTTGGCTTGGATGGATTGCCGTCTGAAAAAGGCTATATCATCATCTGGACCACCACACCATGGACCATTCCCGCAAACCAGGCGTTGAACCTGCATCCTGAGTTCGTCTATGCGTTGGTTGAGACAGAAAAAGGTCTGGTCATTGTTGCGGAAGAGCGGGCGAAACTGCCTGCCCAGGAAGCTGGCAAGGCGCTGCTGCAGGCGCGCTATGGGCTGGAAAAATGGAAAATCATTGCCACAACAGCAGGCAGGAACCTTGAGAACATCCGGTTCTGGCATCCATTGTCTGATGCGCATGAAGGTTTCAGGCGGACAGCGCCAGTCTATATGGCGGAATATGTCACCTTGGATACCGGTACCGGCATAGTCCATTCCGCACCGGCATATGGTGTGGATGACTTCCTGTCCTGCAAGGTCTATGGTATGCCTGACGGTGATATCCTCAATCCTGTCATGGGTGATGGCCATTATGCCTCGACCCTGCCATTGTTCGGTGGAAAGATGATCTGGGAGGCAGGCAGGGACATCTGTGACGCCATGAAACGTGCCGGTACCCTGTTCAATCTCAATATGATGACCCACAGCTATATGCACTGCTGGCGTCATAAGACCCCGATTGTCTACCGTGCGACCTCCCAGTGGTTTGCCGGTATGGACATCAAACCGAGGGAAGGGGGGCTAACCTTGCGGGAGGCTGCGCTCAAGGGCGTTGCGCAGACCCGTTTTTTTCCGGACTGGGGGCGTGCCCGCCTGAATGCCATGATTGCCAACCGTCCTGACTGGACACTTTCCCGTCAACGTCAGTGGGGAGTCCCGATGGCGTTTTTCGTCCACAAGGAAACCGGTGAACTGCATCCTCGTACCCCTGAGCTGCTGGAAGCCGTCGCGGCGCGTGTTGAGAAGGAAGGGATTGAGGCATGGCAGCGCCTTGATCCGGCAGAACTGCTGGGTGATGAGTCCGCCATGTATGAAAAGAACCGTGACACGCTGGATGTCTGGTTCGATTCCGGGGCGACCCACCTTACGGTGCTGCGCACGTCCCATGCAGGTATCCTGAGCTGGCCGGCAGACCTGTATCTCGAAGGTTCTGACCAGCATCGCGGCTGGTTCCATTCCTCCCTGCTGACGGGGTGTATGCTGGATGGCCAGCCGCCATACAGGATGCTGCTGACCCATGGTTTTGTCGTTGATGGCGAGGGCAAGAAAATGTCCAAGTCACTCGGCAATGTGATTGCGCCGCAGAAAATCTTCGATTCATTGGGTGCGGATATCCTGCGCCTGTGGGTGGCGGCAACGGATTATTCTGGGGAGTTGTGCATTTCCGATGAAATCCTCAAGCGTGTGACGGAATCCTACCGCCGTATCCGGAACACCTTGCGGTTCCTGTTGTCCAACACCGCTGATTTCGATATTGCCAAAGATGGTGTCCCATTGGATGGGCTGCTAGAGATTGACCGTTATGCCATTGTCACCATGAAAGCCCTGCAGGCGGAACTCATGGCGCATTATGAAAAATTTGAATTCCATCCCGTGGTTGCCAAACTGCAGACCTACTGTTCTGAAGAATTGGGCAGCCTGTATCTTGATATCCTGAAAGACCGCCTCTATACATCAGGAACCTCTTCCAAAGCGCGCCGCTCCGCACAGACAGCCCTTTGGCACATCACCCATGCCTTGCTGCGCCTGATGGCGCCAATCCTTTCCTTCACAGCGGAAGAGGCATGGAAAGCCTTTGCCTCCCCTGGGGAATTTGCCGCCAGTGATGAAACCATCTTCACATTGACAGCCTATGAGCTGCCGGATATCGCAGACGGTGAGGCATTGCTTGCCAAGTATGAATCCCTCAAGATAATCCGTGCGGATGTCATGAAGCAGCTTGAAGAAGTCCGTATTGCGGGGCAGATCGGTTCTTCCCTGCAGGCGGAAATTGAAATCCGGGCATCTGGTGACAGGTTCCAGGCACTCAACAGCCTTGGCGGGGATCTCAAGTTCCTGATGATTACCTCACGTGCCGATGTTGTCGAGGTGCCGGATGAAAAGGCAGAGGCCATTACGGTCAAGCCATCAGCCAACCGCAAATGCGAACGTTGCTGGCATTACAGTGAGGATGTGGGCAGGGATCCGAAACATCCGCTCATCTGTCCCCGCTGTACCGAGAATCTGTTTGGTGCAGGTGAAAAACGCCGGTTTATTTAAGGGCATCGGGAAAGGAAACATGGGGAAGGGGCGCTCCCCCTTGGAAATCTGGGCATGGTATTATGGTAAAAAGAAGGGTCTTTTCACAGGACAGCAGCATCAGCATCATCTGGTGGCTGGTTGTTGCTGCGTTGGTTGTCGTCTTTGACCAGGTTTCAAAACGTTGGGTACTGAGCCTGATGCAGCTGGGTGAAACCATCCGTGTCACCTCTTTTTTTAATCTGCATCTCCTCTACAACGAAGGGTCCGCATTCAGTTTCCTGGCATCCCAGTCAGGCTGGCAGCGGATGCTTTTTGTGGCTATCGGCATTCTGGCTGCGCTCTTTATCCTTTATGAAATCCGAAAGCATCGGGACAACAGCGTATTCTGCTTTGCGTTGGCATTGATCCTTGGCGGGGACATTGGCAATGTGATTGACCGTCTGGCGTATGGTCATGTCGTGGATTTCCTGGACTTCCATCTGGGAACATCGCACTATCCCACATTCAACATTGCGGACTGCGGGGTCTGTGTCGGTGCGTTGATATTCGTCATTTTGGAGTTCCGTAGGAAAAAAAGCTGATTGGGCTGAACGGGAACAGCAATACAGGGAGACAACATGGAACTGTCAGGGAAAACCGTTTTATTGGGACTCACAGGAGGCATTGCCTGTTATAAAGCAGCAGAGTTTGCGCGTGCCATGATCCGCGAAGGCGCAACAGTGCATGCGGTGATGACAGAAAGTGCTCAGCAGTTCATCACGCCTTTGACCCTGCAGGCATTGACAGGCAATCCTGTCTTCACCAGTTCATGGGACAACCGGCAGCGCAACAATATGCCCCATATCGACTTGCCTAGGAAAGTGGATGTCATTGCCATTGCTCCCTGTACGGCGAATTTCATTGCCAAGCTGGCAAACGGCATCTGCGATGACCTGCTGTCAACATTGTGCCAGGCCCGTCCTGCTGCGGTGCCACTGTTGGTGGCGCCGGCAATGAATGTCGAGATGTGGGAAAAACCCGCTACGCAGCGCAATATCCACCAGCTTCAGGCAGATGGAGTCGGCATCATGGGACCGGCGTCTGGTTTCCAGGCGTGCGGCGAGGTTGGGAAGGGCCGGATGCTGGAACCTGCTGAACTGGTTGAGGAGGTCATTGCCGCTCTGCAGCCAAAGACCATGGCTGGGCGCCACTTCCTGATCACTGCAGGACCGACCTTTGAACCGATTGATCCTGTCCGTGGCATCACCAACCGTTCATCCGGCAAGATGGGCTATGCCATCGCCCGTGCGGCATGGCTTGCCGGAGCTGAGGTTACCCTTGTTTCAGGACCGACAGCATTGCCTGTGCCCTATGGTGTAAAACGTATTGATGTCATCAGTGCCCGCGAAATGCTTGAAGCAGTGACAGGGAACCTTGAAGGCAAGGATGTCTTCATCGCTGTCGCCGCTGTTGCCGACTGGCGTGTCAAACAGGCAAGTACCCAGAAAATCAAGAAGGTGGCAGGTCTTTCTTTAATAACCCAAAAGAAATTGATGGCAAGTTTAGCGTAAG
>CALGGD010000436.1 GCA_937916185.1 uncultured Oxalobacter sp.
AAAGGGATGCCCAATACGGTCCGCATGATGGTGTCGCACCGGCGGAGATCGGGGATGGTTTCAAACAGTGGGATCGGGTGCAGGTCCAGTTCGGCATCATCCCAGCTGTGGATGGCATCATGGGCATCGGCCTGTTTCGGGTGCAGCAGACCGCCTTCGCGCTGGAGCACCAGCAGTTCAAGGATGTCAGAAACGGTTTCTGTATGGGAAATGATGTAGTTGGTGATGGCACGGACACCGTATTTTTCACGGATCTGCCGGGCGGTCCGCAGGATACGCAGTTCTGATGTGGTTTCCGCAGAGTATGTTGCGTATGGTGTGTAGAGAAGGCGTGGCTTGCCAAGCTCTTCAACCAGCAGATTGATTTTTTCTTCTTCGGACAAGGCGGCATAGTCTGGCGTGACTTTCGCTGTCTCAAGGATTTCAGCCAGCACCCGTTCATGGACATCGGAGCTTTGGCGCATGTCCAGGGATGCCAGATGGAAACCGAAGATGTCTGTGGCCGCCTTCAATGCCCCCAGCCGGATACGGACAATCAATGCCCCAGCGTTCTGGGTCAGGGAATCAATCAATATCTGCAGGTCTGAGGCGAATTCCTCTGATGTGGTGTAAGGTTCGTCTTCCCCGACTTCTTCCCGTGGCAGGGCGGTCATGCCGAACAGGCGGGCTGTTGCCGCCAGACGGTTGTAGATGTAGATCAATGCCCGGCGGTAGGGCTCATCCACCCGGTGCTCGGAGTCGTCGGATGACATGTCTGCCAGTGTCAGCACGGCTGGATTGATATGGTTCAGCAGGGCGGAGACAGCGAGCTCGCGTCCCAGTTCATGGACTTCATGCAGGTAGAAATCCATGATGATGTGCGACTGGCGTTCGAGTGCCTGGAGCATGGTGTCTGCATTGACATTCGGGTTGCCGTCACGGTCTCCGCCGATCCAGCTGCCCATCTGCAGGTAACGTGCTTCGGAGCCCGGGGAGGCGACACCATCATCTTTTTCAGGGTAACGTTCTTCAAGTTCTTCCTGGATGGCATGGTAGAGGGCAGGCAGTTCCCGAAGGAAAGTCAGCTGATAGTAGGACAGCGCATTGTCGATTTCATCAACGACCGACAGGCGGGAAGTCCGGAGCATGCGTGTCTGCCAGAGGGAAGCAATCTGTGCTTTCAGCATCTCGGTGTTCTGCCTGCGTTCCCGTGGGGTCAGGTTGGCGTCACGCTTTGTCAGCAGCCGGGAGATTTCCCGTTCTTTGTCCAGCGTGCTCTTGCGTTGGATTTCTGTTGGATGGGCTGTCAGGACCGGGCAGATGAAGGTGCGGCCCTGAAGCATTTTCTTGATTTCGGAACCGGGGACTTCGGCTTTGTCCAGCAGGTCAAGCACATAAGCCATGCTGCCTTTTGGCGGGGCATCGCCTGCTATCCTGCCGTTGCGGTAAGCCAGGTTGTCGTGCTTGTCCACAGCGATGTTGGCAAGGTGGGAGAAATAGGAAAAGGCCCGGACGACTGAAATCGCATGGTTGCGTCCCAGGTATTTCAGCATGTTCCGCAGGCTGTCTGATGCGACAGGGTTGGGACTGCGTTTCAGGCTGACAGCCATCCGCCGGACCTGCTCAACCAGGTTGAAGATATCTTCGCCTTCCTGTTCCCGTATGACTTCGCCAAGAAGGCGGCCCAGCATCCGGATGTCTTCTCTTTCAGGTGATTCCTGCAAAGAGGATTGGTGTTCGTTTGTACTCATTTTCTTCTGATTTGCCAGGATGATGGAAATGCGGCAATGCAGGTTGCCAGACAGGCCTGTCGAGGCCGATGCTGCAGGTGCCTGCCATCCTGTGATGGTTATTGGCCTGGTTCCCGGGGTTGCCAGGGCAGGCCGGCAATCTGTGCTGCTGTCAGGGATGGGCAGGAAATACCATCATCGACTGACAGGATACGCAAACCGTTTATTATACCAAAATAATGTCAGGCAGGGAGGGTAAAAACGGGCAATTTCCAAGGCAGGCTGCCCCTGGGCATTCCCGTCGTTGCTGATGGTGTTCTTTCAGGCTTTGATGCCCATGGCCTTGAGCCGTTTCTTCGCATCGGGGTTGCCCTGTGCGGCAGCTTTCCTGAACCATTCGATGGCGGTTTTCCGATTGGCTTCAACCCCGATGCCTTTTTCATACATCACGCCAAGGTTGTATTGCGCCTTGTCGTAGCCTTTCCCGGCAGCGCGGGCGAACCAGAGGAATGCCTTGGTGTCGTCCCTGCTGATGATATTGCCTTTGGCATACAGGGAGCCAATCTTGTTTTCTGCCCGGCCGTAACCGTGTTTGCCGGCTTTGCCGTACCAGTAAACAGCCTGTTTCTCGTTGGGCTCGACACCCAGTCCCAGCTCATAGACAAGTCCCAATGCGAATTCCGCATCAGGGACTTTCTGCATGGCGGCCTTCCGCAGCCAGCTGACGGCTGTCGGGTAATCCTGCTCGATGCCATCACCATAGGCGTAGAGGACACTCAGGTTGTATTGCGCATCAGGGTCTTCCTGCCTTGCCGCCTTTTCATACCAGTAGAAAGCGGCTTTGTAATCCTGTTTGACTGCTGTTCCCTCGTAATACAGGGTACCCAGGTAATTCTGCGCCCTGGCGTAATTGTGCTGTCCGGCAGCTTCGGTGAGCAGCCGGATGCCAAGCTCGGGGTCGGTCTTGACGGAAATCCCGTTCTGGTACAGGATGCCCAGGACGTATTCCGCGCGGACATCATGCTGGTTTGCCAGGTTCTGCAGCAGTTTGATGGCTTCTGGACGCTGGTTGTTCTGGTACATGTCGATGGCCGCATCGAAGTCATCTGCCATGGCAGGTGCCGCAAGCAGGGACAAGCCCAGCAGGCCTGCCGCCGAAAGCCGTTTCAGTTGTCGTAGCATAGGGTTTCCTGCGATAGGGTTCTTGATGGAGATACGGTAGATTCTACTTTACAA
>CALGGD010000437.1 GCA_937916185.1 uncultured Oxalobacter sp.
CTTCAGCCGGAGAGGAAATCATCGCGCTCAACGATGAACGCAAAGCCCGCGAAATCGGCCTGTTCCGTCAGGGCAAGTTCCGTGATGTCAAACTGGCAAAACAGCAGGCTGCGAAACTGGAAAACATGTTTGATCAGATTGCAGAAGGCGAAGTCAAGACGTTGCCTCTGATCATCAAGACAGATGTCCAGGGTTCCCAGGAAGCGTTATCGGCATCATTGCTCAAGCTGTCCAATGATGAGGTCCGTGTCCAGGTCATCCATGCGGCGGTCGGTGGAATCACAGAAACCGATGTCAATCTGGCTGTCGCATCCAAGGCGGTCATTATCGGTTTCAATACCCGTGCAGATGCGCAGGCGCGCAATCTGGCGGAAACCAATGGCATCGATATCCGGTATTACAATATCATCTATGATGCGATCGATGATGTGAAAGCAGCGATGTCCGGTATGCTGGCGCCAGAAAAACGTGAAAACACATTGGGTCTGGTCGAAATCCGTCAGGTCATCCATGTCAGCAAGGTGGGTTCTATTGCCGGCTGCTTTGTCATGGAAGGCCTGGTCCGGCGTGGTGCACCTGTCCATCTCCTGCGTGACCATGTTGTCATCTGGACGGGTGAGATCGACTCCTTGAAACGTTTCAAGGATGATATGAAGGAAGTCAAGGCGGGCTTTGAATGCGGCCTTACCCTGAAAGGCTACAACGAAATCCAGGAAGGCGACCAGATTGAAGTCTTTGAAATCCAGGAAATCGCCCGTACGCTGTAAATCTGGGGAACAATCCTGAAAGGAGGGCAACTATGGCACGACGCAGCCGATCCATTCCTGACCGTGCGCTCCGGGTCGCGGACCAGATTCAACGCGACCTGTCAGACATCATCTTCTCAGAGCTGAAAGATCCGGAGGTTGGCATGATCACCATCACCGAAGTCAAGGTGACGCCGGACTATGCCATTGCAAAAGTCTTCTATACCATGCTGGACGACAGCGCGGAAAGGTTGGAACAGACTCAGAAAAGCCTGAACCGTGCGTCAGGTTTCCTGCGCAATGAATTGGGGAAACGGCTGCATATCCATACATTGCCGACCCTGACCTTTATCTATGACAGTACCATCAAGGATGGTATCGCCCTGATGAAACTGATTGAAGAGGCGAATGCCACGCATGTGCCTGATGATGATCAGACCTGATTTTCCTGGACAGTTCTGCAGATACAGATGAGAAAAAGTCAGGTTCCCCGTATGCCCCGTCTGGATATAGACGGGGTTCTTTTGTTGGATAAACCAGCCGGTATCTCGAGCAATGATGCCCTGATACAGGCAAAACGCTATTTCAACGCCAGGAAAGCTGGGCATACCGGTACATTGGATCCCTTTGCGACAGGGCTGCTGCCATTATGTTTTGGGGAAGCGACCAAATTTTCCCAGGATCTGCTCAATGCTGACAAGACCTATCAGACCGTTGTCCAGCTGGGCGTTTCCACCGATACAGGCGATACGGAAGGGACAGTCATTTCAGAAGCCCGTGTCCCTGTGCTGACAGACGGGGCGGTGGAACAGGTTTTAGAACGTTTCCGGGGTTCCATCCAGCAGGTCCCCCCGATGTATTCCGCATTGAAGCGGGGAGGAAAACCTCTCTATGAATATGCCCGTCAGGGGATGGAACTGGAACGGGAAGCCCGGGAGGTTGTCATCCATAAGCTGGAGCTTGTCGAGTGGCGTCCCCCATACCTGACATTGTCAGTGACCTGCAGCAAGGGGACATATATCAGGGTGCTCGGGGAGGATATCGGAAAAGCCATCGGCTGTGGTGCCCATCTCAGGATGCTGCGGCGTACACAGGTCGGTGCCCTGACATTGGCGCAATCGGTTGGGCTGCCTGTTTTACAGGAAACATCAGATGCCCCCCAGATGGACAAGAACCGTCACCTGAAGCCTATTGACTGGCTGCTTTCTGATTCCCCTTCATTGACGTTGTCCGACGGGTTGAGTGGACGTTACCGTCATGGGCAGCGCCTTTCCATCATCAAAGAGAACATCCCGGTGCCCGGTGGTGAAGGACGCTACCGGATTTATGATCCCTCAGGGACTTTCTTGGGAACCGCCCAACTGCGTGCTGATGGAATCCTGGCACCGGAACGCCTGGTGGCATCAAGGCAGTCCTGACCCCGCCTTCCCCATTGGAATGGTTTTAAGCCATCCAGCATTCAGGTTAAAATACCCAGTTATCCAAATTTTTCAAAGATACGATTTCTATGTCTGATACAAAACGTGCTATCCGCAATGTTGCAATCATTGCCCATGTTGACCATGGCAAAACCACATTGGTTGACCAACTGCTGCGTCAATCCGGTACATTCCGGGAAAACCAGTCCGTTGAAGAACGGGTGATGGATTCCAATGACCTGGAAAAAGAACGTGGCATCACCATCCTTGCCAAAAACTGCGCTGTTGAGTATGAGGGAACCCATATCAATATCGTCGATACCCCAGGACATGCTGATTTCGGTGGTGAGGTTGAACGGGTCCTGTCGATGGTTGACAGTGTCCTGCTGCTGGTGGATGCCGTTGAAGGGCCGATGCCGCAGACCCGTTTTGTGACCCGAAAGGCACTGGGACTTGGCCTGAAACCGATTGTTGTCATCAACAAGATTGACCGTCCTGGTGCCCGTGCAGATTGGGTGATCAATGCAACCTTCGACCTTTTTGACAAACTGGGGGCCAATGAGGAACAGCTGGATTTCCCTGTTGTCTATGCCTCTGCGCTCAATGGCTATGCAGGACTGGAAGAAGATGTCAGGTCTGGGGATATGCGTCCGCTGTTCGATGCCATCCTGAAATATGTCCCTGTCCGGGATGCCGATGTCGATGAAGTAGCCGTCGCTTGCGTAGGCGTGCATGGTAAGGGTTTGGGTGTGGCTCCCAAGGAAATCCTCCAGGGAAAAAT